>JBILSG010000379.1:0-2714 GCA_044372235.1 Chitinophagaceae bacterium | reverse complement strand
GTACCGCCAATGTTATTTTCGCCGCAGTCATGGCAAAAGGCAAAACCTCCATCTACAATGCCGCCTGTGAGCCCTATATCCAGCAACTATGCCGGATGCTCAACCGGATGGGCGCAAAGATAAGCGGGTTGGGCTCCAACCTCCTCCATATTGAAGGGGTAACTTATCTTGGAGGAACTTCACATACCATGTTGCCTGATATGATTGAAGTAGGTTCGTTTATCGGACTAGCCGCAATGACGCAAAGTGCCATCACAATAAAAAATGCAGGCGTGGAACACCTGGGTATAATCCCAGACAAGTTCAGACAGCTGGGTATTCAAATGGATATCACAGGAGATGATATCATCATCCCAGAACAGGAATCCTACACCATACAAAGTTATATTGATGGATCAGTGCTTACGATATATGATCACCCATGGCCTGGTCTGACCCCTGACCTGCTCAGCATCATTCTTGTTGTGGCAACTCAGGCTAAAGGAAGTGTGTTGATACACCAGAAGATGTTTGAAAGCAGGCTTTTTTTTGTAGACAAGCTTATCGATATGGGTGCCAGAATAATCTTGTGCGATCCGCACAGAGCGGCTGTAATAGGACTGGAAAGGCAACAGGCCCTCCGCGGAATAACCATGAGTAGTCCGGATATCCGTGCCGGTGTAGCCCTGCTTATTGCAGCCTTGAGTGCTGAAGGTAAAAGTATCATCCAAAATATCGAACAGATAGACAGAGGTTATCAGTACATCGATAAAAGACTCCTCGCGTTGGGGGCTGAAATTACGCGGATAGACAACTAACCATGGAGAATAGCCATCAACACAAAATAATCATTCTGGCAGCACCATCCGGTGCAGGAAAAACAACGATAAAGAGCCGAATCATGCAGGTGCTTCAGAACCACTTGGCTTTCAGTGTGTCTGCCACCACCCGATCTAAACGTTCCGGGGAACAGCATGGCATTGACTATTTTTTCATCAGTACCGCTGATTTTAAACATTTTATTGATACGGATGGATTTATAGAGTGGGAAATGGTTTATGAAGGCATGTATTATGGCACTACCCGTACAGAAATGGAGCGTATCTGGGAAATGAACAAAACACCACTGCTTGATATTGATGTTTATGGCGCCATAAAAGTCAAAAATCTCTTTGGTGACAATGCCCTGTCAATATTTATTGCACCTCCTTCGATAGAAGTATTAAAAGAACGGCTAACAACCAGAGGTACAGACACATCAGATACCATCAACAAAAGACTCAACAAAGCAGCTGAAGAAATCAGTCAGAAAATTCATTTTGATCACATTGTGTTGAATGACGACCTGGATACTGCCACCAATGCAGTGCTTTCGCTCATATGCGCCTACCTTGATTTACCCGTAACTACTTTTCAAACTTCAAAAAACAGTGCGCACAATTGAATTGAAAAATGGGTACTCTTATCATCATCGGCATTGTGCTCTCCTTTTTCACAACCTGCTTTTTAGCAGGTGTTGAAGTTGGCTTTGTATCGTTGAACAGGATTACTGTTGAAATCAGAAAAAAACAAAAATCTGGCAGCGCCCAGCATCTGTCTCTGTACCTGGATGAACCTTCCCGATTCATTGGCGCTATGATAACAGGAATGGTTATCTTCCTGACGTTTTACGGACTGCTTGTTGATCAGTTGCTTGAACCTGTATGGTCAGCGCTGAGTGTTTATCTGAGTGATGAACTTAATCCATTACTCGTACTGATCAGGATCGTTTTCGACCACCTGATGGCAGCGGGATTGATTCTGATAAACTATTTCTTTTTCAGGGCTGTATTCAGAAGCAAAGCGGACACATTGATGTTTTTTCTTATGCCGGTTATCAGTTTTTATTACAAATTGTTTGACCCCATAGCAAGCAGACTTATCTCAACGGCAGAGTGGATACTCCGCAATTTGCTAAGTGTAAAAATCAGAAAAACGAGGAGGAACTTTAGCAGACTTGAGCTTGAACATTTTATTCAGATCAGGGATGATCAGGAACAAGGGAACAGTGAAATCAACAAGGAACTGTTTGAAGCAGCACTCACCTTACCCTACCTCAAAGTCAGACAATGCCTGGTTCCAAGAAAGGAAATTGAAGGGATTAGCAAGAACGACAGCATAGATAATCTGCGGTTAAAATTTGTAGAAACAAGTCTGAGTAAGCTGATCGTTTTTGATGGAGATATTGACCATATCATAGGTTATGTGCACCAGATTTCACTTTTTAAAAATCCTGTTAGTATTCAGGCAGCGATGTTACCTATTATGGCTGTTCCCGAAAGTATGACAGCCACAGATTTAATGAACCGCTTTATCAGAGAACGCAGAAGCATGGCATGGGTGGTGGATGAATTTGGAGGTACTTCAGGAATCATCACTATGGAAGACCTGCTGGAAGAACTTTTTGGCGAAATCAAGGATGAATATGATGTGGAAGAATTAATTGACAGAGAGATTGGCAATGGTGAATATGAATTTTCCGGAAGGATTGAAGTTGATAAGCTCAATGATAAATACGGATTAAATCTGATTTCCGGAGAATCAGAAACGCTTTCAGGGTATATCATTCAACACCATGAGGGCATACCACATGTCAGGGAACATATTTATATCGGACCGTATGATTTTGAAATCCTGGATGTGACCGACACAAAAATCGGATTGGTTCGGATCCAAAAGTTAATTCATGACTAATT
>JBILSG010000378.1:0-2726 GCA_044372235.1 Chitinophagaceae bacterium | reverse complement strand
ATTCTATTAAGTTGAGCAAGGTTATTCCGCCAGTCAAACAACCCGAAGACAGCAAATATGTGAAACACATCCGTATCCAGTCAGCCCTGCTAACGGAGTTCTGGGGTCGCCCCATGTTCCTTGGTGCTCATGTACTATTACCGGAAGGCTGGGATACCCATACTGATGTTAAATATCCGCTGGCTATTTATCACGGACATTTTCCGGATGATTTCGGAGGATGGAGAACAACACCTCCCGATGAGAACCTGGTGCCGGATACCGTGAAAAGGTTTAACCTGATTGGTTACAATAAAATTGTGCAGCAGGAAGCCTATGATTTTTACAAGATGTGGACTGGTCCTGCTTTTCCAAGGGTTATTGCTGTTGAAATTCAACATGCCAATCCGTATTACGACGATTCCTATGCCGTCAATTCAGCCAATATCGGTCCGTATGGAGATGCCATCACCTACGAGCTGATTCCTGAAATTGAAAAGCGTTTCAGAGGTATCGGTCAGGGCTGGGCGAGGTTCATGTATGGCGGAAGTACAGGTGGATGGGAAGCCCTTGCCGCTCAGGTATTCTACCCCGATCAGTACAACGGTTCCTATGCGGCATGTCCGGATCCCATAGACTTCAATCACTACATGACAGTTAATATTTACAAGGACAAGAATGCCTATTATGAGGAAGGTCCGTTTCGAAAGACGCTTCGTCCGGGTCACCGTGACTATCTCGGTCATGTCAATGCCATGGTGCGTGATATGAACCACCGGGAATTGGCTTTGGGAACGAAAAGCCGAAGCGGTGACCAGTGGGATATCTGGGATGCAGTTTATTCTCCTGTTGGAAAAGATGGTTATCCAAAGCCTGTTTTCAACAAAGTTACCGGAGAGATTAACAGAGAAGTGGCTACATATTGGAAAGAGCATTTTGACTTGACTCATATCATCAGCCGCGATTGGCACAAGCTTGGCGATAAACTGAAAGGCAAGATTCATTTGTATGTGGGGGATATGGATAATTTTTATTTAAACAACGCTGTTTATTCGGCAGAGGACATGCTGAAGGGATTGAAAAATCCCGATTGTCAGTGTGAAGTGGATTATGGAGACCGTGCAGAACATTGCTGGAACGGCGACCATACCCAGCCTAATTACATCAGCAGGCTGCGGTATCACCGCATGTTCATTCCCAAATGGAGTGAAGAAGTTAAAAGCAGGGCCCCGCTGGGAGCCGATTTAAAATCCTGGAGGTATTGACCTTTACAAATCTGTTTACATGAGAAAGTACTTGCTGTTTGTTCCCCTGCTTTTCACTTTTTTACTCATAAGGTCGCAGCCGTTCATCAATGAGATCAGGGCATTTGAGCAGGCTGATTTGCTGGATAAACCTGCACCCGGTGGTATTTTATTTATCGGGAGTTCCAGTTTCACCAAATGGAAGGATGTGGCAGATTGGTTTCCGGATAAACGCATCATCAATAGGGGATTTGGCGGCTCTTCGCTACCTCATCTGATCCAGTATTTTGACAGGATAGTTAAACCATATAATCCCGTTCAGGTTGTTGTTTATTGTGGTGAAAATGATGTTGCTGCTGCTACTACAGTTACTGCTGATACGGTGTTGCTCCGCTGGAAGCTTTTGCATACCATGATCAGAAAAACACATCCACAGGCTAAAATTTCTTTCGTTTCCCTCAAGCCCAGTCCGGTCCGGGCGGCCTTCCTGCCAACGGTGCTGGAAAGCAACAGCAAGATCAGGGAGTTTTGCAACAATAGCCGGAATACAGAATTTATTGATGTTTTTACCCCTATGCTAACAGAAAAAGGTGAATTCAGGGAAGAACTTTTCGTGGCAGACCGTTTGCATATGAATGAAAAAGGATACCTCATCTGGCAAAAGGCAATGGTCCCTTATCTGATGTCTACGAAGCAACTTAATCAGGTGAAAAAGTCAGCTACCCGGCCCAATATCATTTGGCTCAGTGTGGAGGATATGAGTCCGCGCCTGGGTTGTTACGGAGATTCAACCATCCCTACGCCCAATATAGACAGGCTTGCCCGCGAAGGAACAAGGTATACGCGGGTGTTCACTGCCGCAGGGGTTTGTGCGCCTAGTCGCAATGCCATCATTACGGGGCGTATGCAAACCAGTAACGGCGGGCATAATATGCGGACGCTTGGTAATACTTATCCAGCGCAGACAGGTCTGCCTCAGAGTTATTCTGTGGTAATGCCCCTGGGTGTCAGACACCTGGGTGAGTACCTCCGGGCAGAAGGATATTACTGTACCAACAACAATAAAACAGATTACCAGTTTGACGATCTCCTTACTTTCTGGGATGAGAACAGTTCAAAGGCCCACTTCCGGAATAGGGCCAAGGACCAACCTTTCTTTGCTGTATTCAACAGCAATACTACCCATGAAAGCCAGGTTTGGGCTAGGAGCAACAGACCATTAAGAGTTGATCCCAAAAAAGTAAAGGTGCCGCCTTATTATCCGGATACGGATTCTGTAAGGCTCGACATTGCCCGCTTTTATACCAATATTTCAGAGATGGATGATTGGGTGGGGGAGAGGATGAAAGAGCTTGAGGCAGATGGACTCCTTGAAAATACCATAGTTATGTTTTGGTCTGATCACGGAGATGGACTGCCTTATGTTAAACGCGAAGTGACTGACAGGGGTATCAGGATTCCCCTCGTGATCAGGTTTCCGCAAAAGGAAAACCGAGTTGGGAT
>JBILSG010000073.1:0-9103 GCA_044372235.1 Chitinophagaceae bacterium | reverse complement strand
TTTAAGACAGATGACTACAAAATAAAAGGTTGTCAGTCAAGTGTATGGATACATTCTTATTGTAAAGATGGACTGGTTCATTTTGAAGGAGATAGCGATGCCATGATTGTTAAAGGACTTGTAAGCCTGATGATACAGGTTTTGAGCGGACAAAAACCAGCTGAAATTGTTCAGGCGCCCCTATCTTTCATCCAGACAACCGGATTAAGTTCGCACCTTGCACAAACCCGCTCCAATGGTTTAAGGGCCATGATTAAACAAATGAAGCTTGACGCTTCCGTTTACGGCGCTTCTTCATCCCAATAGTACCATAAAAAAACTGATATTTGAATTATGCATATCCGCCCTTTCAAATATTGGAAAAAAAACAAGCTCCTCACCGTGGCTGGACTGATCACCTTCATTGTGATACCCAACCTGTTTTTCAAACCAACCACAAACAAAGCGCATACAAACACCATCCAGGCTAGTTCATCTGCAACACAATGCCAATCGTGCCACCAGGAAATTTACGACTCCTACCTGAAAACTGCCCACAACCTGGATTCCAGACCTGCAACTGCAGCCGGAATCAGGGGAAGCTTTCATCGTGATAGCAATATATATGCATTCAACCAGTTCATGCAGGTAAGCATGTTAAAGGAAGGCAATCGCTTTGCTCAGTCTGCCCGTTTCAACCAGGAAGAAATGCAAAAGCAGTATTTCGATATCGTAATAGGTTCTGGAAGAAAAGGGCAATCCTATTTGTATTGGAAAGGAAATCAGTTGTTTCAGCTCCCTATTTCCTATTTTACAGCAACAAACAGCTGGACTAACAGTCCGGGCTTCCCATCTTACCCTTATTTCGAACGACCGGTTCCATTGAATTGTCTTGAATGCCACAGCAGTGCCGCCAAGAAAGTAACTAGTGGTGATGCGATTAATGCCTATGATAAAGCCTCTGTCATGCTTTCCATTAACTGCGAACGCTGCCATGGTCCATCGAAAGAACATATAGACCACCACACGCTTAACCCAGGCGAAAAAGAAGGTCAATTTATTGTAAATCCTGCCAGCATTGCAACTAGGGAAATCAGGATGGATGTTTGCGCCGTTTGCCATTCGGGTATCAGGCAACACAAAAGGCCCCCATTCAGTTTCAAACCCGGCATGTCTCTTAAAGACCATTCAGTAGGTTTGCCGGTCAGCAACAACCCAGACACACTTGATGTTCATGGCAACCAATACGGACTACTTGCTGCAAGTGAATGTTACAAGTCGTCAGTTGAAATGGATTGTTCCAGTTGCCACAATGTACATCGCGAGGAGGTAAACAATCCCGCTTTGTTCTCTTCCAGATGTATGACCTGTCACAGTACTGAAAAGAAAACCTTTTGCACGCTGCAAACAGATCAAATCAATCTTGCAGAGAACTGTATAGACTGCCACATGCCTGTACTTCCATCCCGGAAAATACAACTCAGTACTGCAGCTATTAAAAAAATACAATCTGATAGCATCCGGACACATTTTGTATCGATATATCGGGAACAAACGAAAAAAATCCTGGAAAGAACAAACTTGAAGTAATTTTGTATTTAGAACACATGATGACTGAAGAAACAATCAAAGAGCAGGTAATAGAAAAACTCAAGACTATTTTTGATCCCGAGTTACCTGTTAACATCTGGGAGCTAGGCCTTATTTATGAAGTGAATATTGTGCCCATTAAAAATGTTCAGGTAATCATGACATTGACTGCGCCTAATTGTCCGGCCGCGCAAACACTCCCTCATGATGTTGATCAAAAAATCAGAGAAATTGAAGGGCTGAATGATGTTTTTGTGGAAATTACCTGGACTCCAGCATGGACCAAAGATCGCATGAGTGAAGAGGCAAAACTCGAACTGGGATTTTTGTGATTCATTTTTAAGAAAAATAAGAAAGGCGTAACTTGTATTCAAATGCAGCCATTCTTATTGCTATCCACAGAACCCTTGCAAACAGGGCTTTTGCACCCCCTGATTGTTCATTTTCCGATAGGAATAGTCTACTTCATGCTGCTGTTATCCCTCATGCCGCAAACGTTGCGGAACAGCTTGAAGCCGGCAACTTCAATTGGATTGCTTACCGCATCGGTATCCGCTATTCTGGCATCTATCACCGGCTATCTCCTATCGAGGTCAGGAGACTATGACACAACTGCAATTGTACAACACCAGTGGAGTGGCATCATAACCGGAATATTGTTGTTAATCGCCTGTTTTATCAAGAAATTCCAACGACAATTAATCTGGATATCAGCCATATCATTGACCGTTACCGGACACTGGGGAGGTGAATTGACACATGGATCCGGTTACTTGAATAAAATTTTTGGTGCAGCAACAACGGACTTGGTACAGGAGGAAACTGAAATGCAAAGTTCAGCAGACACCACTCTTGCCCTCTCGCCAACGGCAAATGAAACCGAAAAATATTCACCATATCAGACGACCATTGCACCGATCCTGAAAGCAAACTGCTATTCCTGTCATTCCTCTCTGAAAAAAAAGGGGGGATTGCGACTTGATAACGAACAATGGATAAAGGCAGGAGGGAAAAATGGTTTAATCCTCGTACATGGCAACCCAGGAAAAAGCACGATCTATACACACCTCAGGTTACCACTTGAAGATGAAAAGCACATGCCTCCAAAGGGCAAAAAACAATTGCATACAGGAGATATAAACGCTATTTTTCAATGGATTCAGCTGGGAGCTCCATTTGGAGAGATTGACGTTAATGTTGAAAAAGTGATTGTCCGAAACACAGAAGTGGCCATGGTTTCAGTGCAAGAAACCGAGCAGGAAAAAAGCAAACAGCCCATTCCATTAAAATACTTACCACTTCCTGAGGCCGATTCAGGGCTTATTCAATCGCTCATTAACATGGAAGCGGTTGTCCGTAACGATCCTAACAGAATCAATGGTTTGTACATCAATCTGGTTAACATCAAAAAAATAACACCAGAGATTATACAAAACTTATCCGGACTAAAAGAACAAGTTATAGCATTGAAACTCAATGAAATCAAACTGGAATCAGATGAACTTCAGTTTTTGTCGGAACTCAAACACTTGAATACCCTTCAGCTTTCCGGAACCAATTTAACAGATGCCGGATTAATGCAGATAAAAGATCTTCCTGATTTACAAAACCTGAATCTTTATGGCACACAGGTTACAGACCAATCCCTTGAGGTAATCGGACGATTAAAAAATATCAGGACAATAACCCTTTGGAATACACGCATGACTCATACTGCAATAAGACAATTCAGCAAACAACATCCGGAGATTTTACTGGAATTTGGAGAGCTGACACTCAACAAAACCGATTCACTGCAAAAGCAATAGCATGAACCTATTTAAAACCATATCAGCTGTTATCACAATAATCATGCTCAGTGCAGCGATCCTTTCTGCACCGCCTTCATTGCCCCCTGATGTGGCAGAAGCCCTAGCTAAAATCAACTTTGAACCTGACTACAACCAGCACATAAAACCCATCCTGTCAGACAAATGCTTTGCCTGCCATGGTCCGGATAAAGCCAAACAAAAAGCAGGACTCCGCCTTGATGAATCTACAGCAGCTTATGCCCCCTTACCGGAAAGTCCGGGCAAAACAGCTATTAAACCCGGCAATATCTGGAAGAGTGAGCTTGTTTACCGCATCATATCAAAGGATCCGGAATACATCATGCCCACGCCTGCTTCTCACCTGAGTTTGAACGCAGATGAAAAAGCATTGCTGGTGAGGTGGATTGAGCTTGGTGCAGTTTATCAGCCACATTGGGCTTTTGTTAAACCAATAAAAAAAGAAGTTCCCTCCAAACAAAATCTTGCTTATTCAAGCAACCCAATTGACCAGTTTGTGATTGCCCGGTTACAGTCCAAAAACCTCAAACCCTCGCCCAGGGCATCCAAAGAATTACTACTCAGGAGACTAAGCTTTGACATTACCGGATTGCCTCCGGCACCTGAAGAGCTGGATAGCTTTCTGCAAGACAATACACCTGATGCGTATGAAAAACAAGTTGAACGCCTATTGCAATCTGTTCATTACGGCGAGCGCATGGCTGCAGATTGGCTTGACCTGGCAAGGTTTGCAGACACCTACGGGTATTCAGTTGACCGGTACAGGGATATGTCGCCCTACCGCGACTGGGTGATCAATGCATATAACAGCAATAAGCCGTATGACCGGTTCATCCATGAGCAACTGGCCGGAGACCTGATGCCCAATCCAACTAAAGACATGCTTATTGCTACAGCTTTCAACAGGCTTCACCAGCTGAATATGGAAGGCGGTATTGTAGAAGAAGAATTTCAGACTGAATATGTGCTCGATAGGACCAACACATTTGGGGAAGCATTCATGGCCATGTCTGTAAGCTGTTCTCGCTGCCATGACCATAAGTATGACCCAATTTCTCAGCAGAATTATTATCAGATGTCTGCATTCTTTAACAACGTGTTGGAGGCAGGACAAATTTCCTGGAACAATGATATGCCAACCCCTACCCTGCTTTTACCTAATCAGGAACAGGAAAAAAGGATGGATTCGCTGAAGAGACAGATAGCGCTGCAGGAACAACTATTTGAAGAGGAACGAAAAATTGCAGCCACCCGGGCTGAAGATTGGCTGAAAAATGCAACAGATACAGCAATTTTTATGGGTATAAAGCCTGGGAAAGGACTGATAGGCTTTTACAGCCTCAATAATACTCTCCAAAATGAGCTCGATACCAATATGCGAGGCGTGATGAAACATGATGCTGGGGCAACAGGCGACAAACCCCTATTTGTCAAAGAAAAAGGCGAACAGGTGCTTCAGCTCAATGGCGATGTTTACCTCGATTTGAGTCCGGCTGGCGTTTTCAATGCTGCCCAACCTTTCACCGTAGGCATGTGGCTATGGATTCCCCAAACCCTGCAAGATGGCGTCATCTTTCACAAGAGTGATGGGGAAAGACTCTATAATTTTAAGGGATTTAATGTTTCGCTGAAAAACAAGCGACTGGAGATTACCATGGCACATGCAGCGCCATCCAATGCTATTATCAAAAGAGCACTCAAAGATGTTCCACGAAACCAATGGTTGCATGTAAGCCTTTCTTATGACGGGATGGGAAAAGCGGCTGGTTTTCAGCTGTTTCAGCAGGGTGAAGAAGTTCTGATGGAAACCATCATTGACAAATTGTATAAAGACATTGTCTTTTACAGAAAAGAGGAACCCGGATTACAGATTGGCGGATGGTGGCGAGGCACAGGATTTACAGGTGGCAAAGTGGATGATATTATCATTTATGACAGAAAACTCGAACCTTTTGAGATAGCCCTGCTGTCTGGTAAAAAAATGAATAGCACACTAGCCTCTTCATCAACCAAAACCTTTCCTGCGATTGATTTGAAAAATGCATATTATGTCAATCAGGAAGATAGCCTAGTTTCAAGGACCAGGAGGAAACTGCTAGACACCAAAGCCGAATGGTATGCTGCGGTCAAAGATGTGAAACAAGTTATGGTGATGGAAGAAACACCAGGTGTAAAACAGAGCTATCTTTTAAATCGCGGACAATACGACCTGAAAGGTGAAAAAGTTTACCCAGGAACACCTACCTCCATTTTACCATACCCCACATCATTCCCCAAAAACAGACTGGGATTAGCACGCTGGCTTACAGACCCATCCCATCCCCTAACGGCAAGAGTAGCTGTAAACAGGCTCTGGCAACAGTTTTTTGGAACCGGATTGGTTAAAACCAGCGAAGATTTTGGAAACCAGGGTGAGATGCCCAGTCACCCTGAATTATTAGACTGGCTTGCAGTTCATTTTATGGAATCGGGATGGGATATCAAAAAAATGATACAGCTTATTGTAACCTCTAAAACGTATCAGCAGGATGCCTTTGCCAGTCAGGCACTACGTGAGCTGGATCCGGAAAACAGGCTACTTGCAAGGGGACCATCCAAACGCCTTACTGCAGAAATGCTGCGAGACCAGGCACTGGCAGCAAGCGGGCTCATAAACAGAAAAACCGGAGGAGAAAGTGTTAAGCCCTACCAACCTGCCGGTCTTTGGGAAATAAACAGCATGCAGTACCGGGCAGACAGCACCGAAGCCATGTACAGGAGAAGTGTTTATGTGGTGGTAAAAAGATCAGTCCCCTTCCCCACCCTGGCAGCCTTTGATGCCTCAGAAAGAAGCTCTTGTTTATCCAGAAGACAACAAACAAATACACCCATACAGGCATTGGTGACACTCAATGATCCAGCCTATGTTGAAGCAGCCAGAGCACTTGGAGCTCAGTCAGCCTCATTAAAAGACACGACATTGATGATTCAGTCCATGTTCAGAAAACTAACAGCACGGTATCCTAATGAGCGGGAATTGTTAATCCTGAAAAAACTGCATAACAGTGAATTACAGAAATTCAGCAACAACCCCGAAAAAATGAAAGGCTGGAATAAAACCGGAATTTTCAAAACCGGTATGGATAATCCTGCCCTGCTTGCAGCAAATACAGTTGTGGCAAGCACCATCATGAATTCAGATGCCTCAATAACCAAACGATAACCATGGGAGCACATCAACCTGAAAAAAGAATTTTACATGGGGATTTCACTCACTTGTACCATGCCATGGACAGGAGAAATTTCCTCAATAAGACTGCCATGGGGATGGGAGCGATGGCTTTACAGCAATTACTTTCACCCCTGCAGACACAGGCACAATCACTGGAAGAAACAATCCTGAACGCACTGCCAACCATTGCGCCAAAGGCAAAAAAAGTGTTGTACCTTTTCATGGCAGGCGGACCATCACAGTTTGAAACTTTTGACTATAAACCGAAGCTCAGGGAACTCTATTCCACCAATCTCCCAGATTCAATCAGAAAAGGTCAGCGCCTAACAGGCATGAGTGCCAATCAGTCGGCCCTGCCTGTAGTTCCATCTCTGTATGATTTCAAAAGATATGGCAAAAGCGGAACCTGGGTAAGTGAAATATTACCATACACAGCACAGGTAGTGGATGAATTATGCGTGATTCCGTCTATGTTCACCGAACAGATCAACCACGATCCAGCCATCACGTTTTTTCAGACCGGCCACCAGCTTCCCGGCAGGCCATCTATCGGATCCTGGCTTAGTTATGGACTTGGATCAGAAAACAAAAACCTGCCCGCATTTATCGTTCTTGTCTCCAAGGATGCTTCCAAGGATCAACCCTTGTATTCCAGGCTCTGGGGCAATGGCTTTTTACCCTCAGAGCATCAGGGAGTTCAGTTCCGGTCTGGTAACGATCCGGTATTATTTTTACAAAACCCGGAGGGGTATGATGGGAACGACAGAAGAGAGATGCTTGATCACCTGAAACAGCTGAATGAACTGCAACAGGAAAGCTGGGGCGATCCTGAAATCAATGCCCGCATCTCACAGTATGAAATGGCTTTCAGGATGCAAACCGCAGTTCCTGAAATCATGGATACTACCAAGGAGTCTGATGAAGTATTTAACCTATACGGACCATCCAGCAGGGATAAAGGCAGTTATGCAGCCAACTGTATTCTGGCCAGAAAGTTGCTCGAAAAAGATGTTCGATTTGTTCAGTTATACCACCAGGGATGGGATAATCATGGTGGGCTCCCCAGTAATATCAAATACCAGTGCAAACAAATCGACCAGCCCACGGCGGCCTTGATCACCGATCTGAAGCGAAGAGGCATGCTGGATGATACCCTTGTAATTTGGGGTGGTGAATTTGGAAGAACAGTATATTCCCAGGGCAAAGTTTCAAAAACTGATTATGGAAGAGATCATCATCCCAGGTGTTTTACCATGTGGATGGCCGGAGCGGGGGTAAAGAAAGGCATTACCTTTGGACAAACTGATGACTTCAGTTACAACATAGTGAAAGACCCTGTTCATGTACATGATTTCCACGCCACACTTTTACACCTGATGGGGATCGACCATGAACAACTTACCTACAAAGTGCAGGGTAGAAGATTCAGGCTAACAGACGTGCATGGAAACTTGGTCAAAGGGATTCTCTCCTGATCAAAGATTTCCTTTCTTCAACTCTTCTGCGGCATGATTTGCAGCCCGTGCTGTGATGGCCATAAAGGTGAGTGAAGGATTCTGAGTACTGGTAGAAGTCATACATGCCCCATCCGTAACAAATACATTTTTACAATGATGCAGTGCATTCCATTTGTCGAGCAGTGAAGTAGCGGGATCATGCCCCATCCTGACACCACCCATTTCGTGGATATCCAGACCAGGGGCCTGTTTGCTATCGTGCTGCCTGATATTTGTGCAGCCTGCCTTCTCCAGCATTTCAGAGCCCACCTGCAGGAAATCCTGCATCGACTTCACATCGTTATCATCGTAATCAATTGAAAAATTAAGCAATGGCACGCCCCATTTATCCTTTTTATCCCTGCTGAGGGAAACCCTGTTGGCAGCTTTGGGTATGGTTTCACCCTGCATCATCATGGAAACAGACCATGGACCAGCCTCTGAAAGCGCCTCCTTTAGACCAACACCTATTTCTTCTGAAGTTCCCCTATCCCGTCCTGCGCCAAAAAAGACCATATATCCTCTCAAAAAATCTGTTTCCTGCTTGTGTACATTCCTGAAATTCGGCATCATAGGCTGTGTGGGCCTGCGGCCATAGTAATACTTGTCTGCCGGTCCATCAATATCCGCTGAAACCGTACCCCGGTAATTGTGAAAAGCAATGTATTGTCCGAGTAAACCGTTATCATTCCCCAATCCGTTTGGAAATCTGGCAGATGTTGAATTCAGCAGAATCAGGTTGGTATTGAAACAAGCGGCATTGACAAAAATGATTTTTGCAAAAAACTCAGTTGCCTCACCAGTAAGTGTATCAATCACCCGAACACCTGATGCCTTTCCAGCTGTTTCATCATAGATGATGGATTCAACCACGGAATGCGGACGGAGTGTCAGGTTTCCCGTTCTTGCAGCCCAGGGTATGGTAGTGGAGTTGGCATTGAAATACCCTCCGAAAGGGCATCCCCGCTCACAAAGACTACGGGCCTGACATTGCCCCC
>JBILSG010000377.1:0-2733 GCA_044372235.1 Chitinophagaceae bacterium | reverse complement strand
TCAACGCCTTCGCAGACGGCATCAACTATTACCTGTATAAAAATCCGCAGGTGAAGCCTGCCCTACTGAAACAGTTTAAACCCTGGTATCCGCTGACTTATACCGATGGCAGTATCTCTGCTATACAGACCAGCGACCTGACAGGCAACGACATCAAAAAATTCTATGCCGGCATCTCCACAGATCTGGCCAAACTGAGCAGAAAAGATCCTGATTTCCTCAGCGGTTCGAACGGTTTCGCCATCGCTCCGGGGAAAAGTATATCTGGTAACGCCATGCTCTACATCAACCCACACGTGACCTTCTACTTCAGGCCGGAAGTGCATATGGTGAGCGAAGAAGGGCTGAACACCTATGGTGCAGTAACCTGGGGACAGTTTTTTGTATACCAGGGTTTCAATGAACACTGTGGATGGATGCACACCTCCAGTGCCGCTGATGTGGCTGACCTCTACGAAGAAACTATTGTAAAAAATAACCAGGGTATTTTCTACCAGCACGACAATAAACAGAAACCTGTCAAAACACAAAAGACCACCATTCAGTACAAATCAGCAAATGGTCAGATTGCCAGTAAAGATTTTACCATCTACAGCACCCATCATGGTCCGGTTATGGCCCTGCAAGACGACAAGTGGATTACGATGCAGTCGAACAACAGGTCTCTGGAAGGACTGATCCAATCCTGGAGCCGGACCAAAGCCAAAACCTTTACTGAGTTCAAACAGATTATGGACCTGCGTTCCAATATCTCCAATAACACCGTGTATGCAGACGACCAGGGCAATATTGCCTACTGGCACGGCAACTTCATGCCCAAGAGAAACCCCAACCTCGACTGGAACGGCATACAGGATGGCACCAGTGTGGCAGCCGACTGGCAGGGTTTACATACTGTAGAGGAAACCGTTCACCTCTACAACCCACCGGGAGGCTGGTTGCAGAACTGCAATGCCACTCCCTTCACTGTGGCCGGACCGGGAAGCATCGCCAGAAAAAAATATCCCTCCTACATGGCTCCCGATCCCGAAAACTTCAGGGGTATCAATGCCGTCAAAGTTCTGGCATCACAAAACAAATATGACCTCAACACCCTCATCGGTGCAGGATACAATACCTACCTGGCCGCATTTGATGTGTTACTGCCATCGCTACTGAGTGCCAACCGCACCGCAATTGCGGAAAACATCAAACCAGACATCAGCAAAGCCATCCAACTGCTGGCCGCATGGGACCGCCGTTCGGCAGCCAACTCGGTGGCTACTACCATTGCCATCCATTGGGCAGAAAGGGTGGTGCCATACCTGACCAGGGGCAAGAAAATGCCCATCGACATGCCCACAGAACTGCCGAAACTGTTGAAGGAAATGCCGGATGCCACCAAAATAGGGTACCTGCAAGACGTGTTGATGAAACTGAAATCAGATTTTGGCACCTGGGAAGTGCCTTGGGGCGACATCAACAGGTTTCAGCGGATTGATGCTTCCATGAATGCCCGCTTTGATGACAAACAGCCAAGCATAGCCTCCCCCTTTGCTTCCTCAGCATGGGGTAGCCTGCCCTCCTACAACAGCAGAACTTTCCAGGGCAGCCAAAAGCGGTATGGCTATGGTGGCAACAGTTTCATCTGCGCTGTGGAGTTCGGGAAAAAAATAAAAGCCAAATCCCTGCTTGCCGGCGGACAAAGCGGAAACCCCGCCTCCAAACACTTCAAAGACCAGGCAGAGATGTATACCAAAGGGCAGTTCAAAGATGTACTGTTTTACAAGGAAGACATCCTGAAAAACATGGAAGCGCAGTATAGCCCCGGGGAGCGGAAGTGAAGAGCATCATTATTTGTGCAGAAGTATCCGGAAAAACTGAAACTTTAAACCCACACCATGCGAAAAATCATCATGTCCGTTTGCTGCAGCATCCTGCTTAGCGCCGGCTTTAGCCAATCGCAGCAGATCAGTGCATCAAAAATCAAAAGTCTTGATTCACTATTCAGACTTACGTTTCCTGCAACTGAACCAGGCGCAATCATCTTGATGGCACAAGACGGAAAACCTTTTTTCCGGAAAGCCTATGGCATGGCCAACATCGAATTGCCCACCCCAATGAATACCGACCATAAAATGGGTATCGGGTCCATTTCCAAACAATTCACCGCAACTGCCATCCTTTTGCTGCAGCAGGAAGGTAAACTGCATGTCAAGGATGACATCCGCAAATACCTTCCCCAATACAATACCTGGGGCAGGACCATCACCATTGAACATATTCTCTCACACACAAGCGGTATCCCCAGCTACACAGAACTGCCTGGCTTTGATACGCTGGCCGATAAAAAAATATCCAACAGCCGACTGATAAGATTTTTTGAATCTGCACCATTAATCTTTGAACCGGGAGGAGATTGGAGCTATTCCAACTCAGGATTTGTTTTAGCGGGTGTTATTGTGGAAAAGATAACGGGCATACCGTTTAACGACTTTGTCAATGAGCGTATCCTAAAGAAACTGAACATGACGGAAACTGCATTCGGTAGCAGCGATTATGCCCTTCCTGGTAAAACAGCAGAATACGCAGGAAATACGCCAAAAGGTAAAATCAAAATGGAAACTCAGTACGACTGGTACTGGGCCTATGGTGCCGGCCAACTTATCAGTACGGTTGACGACATGCTAAAATGGGATGAAGCCCTCTATGGTGCAGATTTCATCAGGCCGGAACTGCTTAAAACAGCGCATA
>JBILSG010000072.1:0-9122 GCA_044372235.1 Chitinophagaceae bacterium | reverse complement strand
GGAATTAGCCGGAATACAGGCTGATTTACAGCAAATGATTGGCTTTGTGGAAAAACTAAATGAGCTGGACACTACCGGTGTTGAACCTTTAACCCATATCAGCGGCGAAGAGAACAGGCTCCGGAATGATGAAATAAAAGGTTCGGTATCCCCCACTCTGGCACTTTCAAATGCACCTGCTCCCGCTGGTCAATTTTTTACTGTACCAAAAGTCATCAAAAAATAAACGCATGCAAGACTCCGTCATACACCTTGAAGAGATCAGGAAAAGTTATTTCATGGGCAAGCAGGAGCTTCAGGTTTTAAAAGGAATCACACTGGATATCCTCAGAAATGAATATGTAGCTCTGATGGGTCCGTCAGGTTCTGGAAAAAGTACCCTCATGAATATACTTGGCTGCCTCGACTCTCCAAGTATGGGAAAATACATCCTTAATGGTCATGATGTGAGTATCATGCCTGACAATGACCTTGCAGACATTCGAAACAAGGAAATTGGATTTGTTTTCCAGCAATTTAACCTGTTGCCGAGGCTGACAGCACTTGAAAATGTTGCACTCCCACTGGTTTATGCCGGCATAGCCAAAAAACAGCGGCTTGAAATGGCACATGAAGTGTTGCGCAAGGTGGACCTGCTTGACAGAAGCCATCACAAACCCAATGAACTTTCTGGCGGACAGTGCCAGCGTGTTGCAATAGCCAGAGCGCTGGTAAACAATCCGTCCATCATCCTTGCTGATGAACCAACCGGAAACCTAGACACCAAAACATCATATGAAATCATGAATATCTTTGCAAAAATTCATGATGATGGCAATACTGTAGTGCTCGTCACCCATGAAGAAGATATTTCCAATTACGCCAAAAGAGTGATAAGGCTGCGGGATGGCCTGATAGAAAGCGACAAGGTAAAAAATGCTGCCAGCGTTGTTTAAAATTTATTTGAGTTTCTGTTGAACAATTGGCTGACTTCCACATTATCTTGAAAAGCAAATGTGGTTATGGCAATGAAAATTTACACCAAGACAGGAGACAAAGGAACAACATCATTGATCGGAGGCACTAAAGTGCTTAAATCACATGAGCGTATTGAGGCTTATGGCACCTTGGATGAGCTGAATTCACACATCGGATTGTGCAGAGATCTGTTAACCGATGACCATACCAGAAATATACTTGGTGAAATACAGGACAGGCTTTTCACTATAGGCTCAGCACTTGCATGCGACCCCAACAAAGAAACCAGCCTCAAAATACCCGATCTCAAGGAAGAAGATATTGCATTGTTGGAAAATGAAATGGACCGAATGGATGAATCACTTGAACCGCTGAAGTATTTCATTCTCCCAGGAGGCCACCCTGTTGTTTCTCAAATTCATATTGCCAGGTGCGTTTGCAGAAGAACAGAGCGGTTAATTGTGGCGCTGCTTCAGTCGGGTGACACTGCAGAAAACCTGATGGTCAAATATATAAACAGACTCAGCGACTACCTCTTTACGCTGGGCAGGGCAGCAGCCAAGTGGCTCAACGTTTCTGAAACTCCCTGGAAACCGAGACTTTCCTGAGCCATTCAGGATACCCAGCTGCCATCTCTGAGCTGCAATACCCTGTTACTCATGGCTGCAAGCTCTTCATTATGGGTCACAATCACAAATGTCTGACCCAATTCATCTCTGAGCGAACAAAATAAGTTGTGCAGCGCATTGGCATTGGCAGAATCCAAATTACCGGTTGGTTCATCGGCAAAAACTATTGCGGGTTTATTTATGAGTGCCCGGGCAACTGCAACCCGCTGTTGTTCACCTCCAGATAAAGTACCTGGTTTATCTTCAGCCTTGGTGCCAATCCCAAGCATATCCATCAACAAATTAGCCCTTTTCTCCAATTCCCGGGTTGATGAACCAGCTATCCAGCCAGGCATGCAAATATTTTCCAGTGCTGTAAATTCCGGTAAAAGGTGATGAAACTGGAATACAAATCCGGTATGCCTGTTTCTAAATCTGGCAAGTGCCTTCCCCTTTAGCTGATCAATCCGATGGCCATCAAAAAAGACCTCTCCGCCATCAGGCTTGTCTAGCGTACCCAAAATATGCAACAGGGTTGACTTCCCGGCTCCTGATGAACCTACAATGCTAACAATCTCACCCTGACCAATAGACAGATCGATATTTTTCAATACCTGTAACGGACCATAATGCTTGATTATCCCTTTTCCCTCCAACATTTTTCAAATTTAGCAAAGAACAATTCGCCGTCGGAGATTATTTTCCATAAAATCTGTGTATATCTGTGAATTGGTATTACGGAATTAACCATTACTTTTGCCGAAATATAAAACAGAGCCCTATGTTCTGGACACTTGAATTAGCATCTTATCTTGAAGACGCTCCCTGGCCTGCAACCAAAGACGAATTAATCGACTATTGCATCAGGAGCGGAGCCCCCATTGAGGTGATTGAAAATCTCCAGGAACTGGATGATGAAGGGGATATTTATGAAGGCATTGATGATATCTGGCCTGATTATCCCAGTCAGGAAGACTTCTTCTTCAATGAGGACGAGTATTGAAACTTTCCCATGAAAAACCACCAAACGGTGGTTTTTTTATTAGAAGGTGAGTTTGAAATAAAGCATGGCCAAAGACAAGGCCATGATGATCAGGTTAGCCAGGATCATCGGTTTGTCTTTACCAGTAATGCCATAAACCAACCAGATAGATACGTTTAGGAGGAGGATAAGTATCATCCAAATAGACAAATCACCCACAGATTTTGTTACCCAGGCCTGGTAAACCTGCGGAACAAAAGTCATTGAACCAGTTACCACACCTACCATTCCCAGGTAATTTCTCCAATTTTTCATGCCGTTTGTTTAATTTATTTTTCCATTTGCTCAATCACCGCCGCGGTAACACCTGTGAAAGAGAATCCTCCGTCGTGGAAAAGATTTTGCATGGTTACCATGCGGGTCATATCTGAAAACAAGGAAACACAATAATTGGCACAGTCTTCGCCGGAAGCATTGCCGAGCGGACTCATCTTTTCGGCATAGTTCATGAACCCATCGAATCCCTTAACCCCGCTGCCTGCCGTTGTGCGGGTTGGAGACTGAGATATGCTGTTGACTCTTACTTTGTTTTTCACACCGTAGTGGTAGCCAAAACTCCTCGTCACACTTTCCAGCAAGGCCTTGGCGTCAGCCATTTCATTGTAATCAGGGAATACCCGCTGTGCAGCTATGTACGTAAGCGCTACAACACTACCCCACTCGTTAATGGCATCCATTTCATATGCTGTTCGCAACACCCGGTGAAGAGACATGGCGGAGATGTCAAGCGTCTTCTGATTAAAACCATAATCAATCTCGGTATATTGCTTGCCCTTGCGGACATTGAGGCTCATGCCAATTGAATGCAGGATAAAATCAACACCACCACCAAAGTGCTGCATGCTCTGCTCGAAAAGATTTTTAAGGTCGTCCATGTTAACCACGTCAGCCCCAATAACTGGTGCATTGATCTGCTCTGCAAGTTTATTAATCTCTCCCATCCTCAATGCAACCGGAGCATTGGTCAGCACGAGCTGAGCACCCTGGGCATGACATGCAAGTGCTGTTTTCCAAGCAATGGATTTCTCATCCAGTGCACCAAAAATGATTCCCTTTTTCCCTTTGAGCAATTGGTTGGACATAATCATCGATTTGCTGGCAAATATAGTTCGTTTAGCTTTTAATGCCCAAATCGCAACTGAAACTTTATCAGTCAGGCTTAGATCTACCTTTTTTTACCGCCAGGCATCAGCATTTCCCTGGCAGTGGCAAGCACAGCTTCACTGGGCTTATCACCAGCCATCATCCTGGCAATTGCCGAAACCCGCTCATCACCTGTTAGCTCACGCATCTGCGTAGTAACCTGTTCCTGGCTGGCAGTTTTGTAAATATAGAGATGCTGACTCGCCAAAGCAGCAATCTGAGGCTGGTGTGTAATGGCTATGACCTGGTGATGGGACGAAAGCTCCTGCATCAGCAAACCAACCTGCCTTGCTGCTTCTCCACTGATGCCGCTGTCAATTTCATCAAAAATGAGTGTTGGCATTTCCAGGGAATGCGCTACAAGTGATTTCAACACAAGCATCAGTCTGCTCAATTCACCTCCGCTGGCAACTTTATGGAGGGGTTCAAATTGACCACTGCGGTTGGCATCAAACAAAAACACCACTTCGTCAGTTCCACCGGTTGTCAACCCTGTGGTTTTCAGGTCAATCTTCAATTGTGCATTTGGCATCCCAACCCGCACAAGTAATGCCATGGTAGCCTTTTCAAGCATTGGAATTTCATTAAGCCGCTTTTCGTGCAACGCCTTAGCCAAAGCAAGGGCCTGTTGCTGAACAGTTTCCATTTCCTTTTCCAATGCCTTAAGCGCTGATTCTGCATCTTCAAAAACAACGAGCTCTTCTTCAAACTGCTTTTCCACCATTGGCAGTTCATCCACATCGGCTAGCCCATGCTTTTTGGCAATACGCTGCGCCAATGCCAGACGCTCATTCAATTGTTCCATACGCAGGTCATCAACCTGCACACTGTCTAACAAACTCTCCAGCTCAGTGGCAATATCTTTCAGTTCAACATAAGCAGCATCAAATCTTGCCACCAGAGAAGGCAATGCAGGATGGTAGGCTGCCTGTGGCTGAAGTTGAGACAGCAGGGATCTCAGCTGGGAGATAATCGGCTGATCACCCTCATGAAATGCATAAACCGCTTTTCCAATGCCCGATTTAAGCTGTTCTGCATGGCTCAAGACCTGCAACTCTTCAGAAATTATTTTACCTTCCCCGGCAGTCCATTTCAGCCCCTGAAGCTCCTGCAGGATAAATGATTTATACTCAGATTCCTGATTCGCTTTCAGCATACGTGCCCGTGCGTCCTGGATTTTTTTATTCAGAACAGTATATCGCTCAAATTGTCTTGTATAATCTGCCATTAAACCAACTGCGCCTGCACGTGCATCCAGCAACGCCCGCTGAAAATGTCTGTTTCCAAGTTCAAGTGTATCAAATTGCTGGTGAAGGTCAACGAGGTGCCCTGCTATGAGCTGTAACTGATTGAGGGCAACGGGCGTGTCGTTTACAAATGCCCTTGACTTCCCATTTGCCTGAATTTCCCTGCGCAGTATGATCTCGGTATCTGAATCAATATCGGCATCCTGCAACAGTTTTTCAAGTGCGGCGGTTTCCTTAACTACAAAAACAGCTTCTATGATGGTTTTTTTCTCCTTATCCCGCACTTGAGCACTATCCGCCCTGTCTCCAAGTGCCAGTCCGAGTGCACCCAGCAAAATACTCTTACCTGCACCCGTTTCACCGGTAATGATAACCATCCCGGATGCCGGCTCAAGGGTCAGTCCGGCAATGATCGCATAGTTTTGAATGTCCAGCTTTTTTAGCATGTCCAAAAGTAGATATT
Organism: Chitinophagaceae bacterium; assembly: GCA_044372235.1. Classification (GTDB taxonomy): domain Bacteria; phylum Bacteroidota; class Bacteroidia; order Chitinophagales; family Chitinophagaceae; genus Pollutibacter. Next base: position 3,662 of record JBILSG010000072.1, on the reverse strand, counting down.
TTTAAATGCATTACCTTGCTTAAACAACGCGAAAATCATGTCACCAATTCTGCTTTTTTCTTTTGTTTTGGGGTATTTTATACTCCTTTTGGGTGTATCAATCTACACAGCAAGGAATGCAACCAACGAATCTTTCTTCATTGGCAACAGAAATTCAAACTGGATGCTCGTTGCATTTGGGATGATTGGCACCTCATTATCGGGTGTTACATTCGTATCCGTTCCCGGAACAGTGGGCAACTTTACAGGAGGTGATTTCACGGGATTCAGGTATTTCCAGGTAGTAATCGGCTATATTTTCGGCTATGCGGTTATCGCTTATGTGCTTATCCCGCTTTATTACAAACTTAACCTGACTTCCATTTACCACTACCTTGACCAGCGCTTTGGGAAAGAAAGCTACAAGACAGGAGCGCTTTTCTTCATCATTTCCCGCACATTTGGTGCAACAGCTCGCCTCTTTCTGGTTATCAACGTTTTACAAATTTTCATCCTTGACCAGATGGGCGTGCCTTTTATGGTTACATCAGCATTGATACTTTTGATGATTCTCCTTTACACTTTCAAGGGAGGGGTCAAAACAATTGTGTATACAGACACCCTGCAGACCACTTTTATGCTGCTCGGATTGGTCATTTGCTTGTTTTACATCCTCAGCAAAATGGATCTTTCCCTTTTTCAGGCCATGTCTGACATGTCGGCACGCGGACTCACCCAAGTCTTTGACACAGACATCAACAGCAAATCATTTTTCCTCAAACATATCATCGGAGGCGCTGTCATCGCGATAGCCATGACTGGACTAGACCAGGAAATGATGCAAAAAAATATCAGCGTAAGCAATGTAAAAGACTCTCAAAAAAATATCATGACTTTTACTGCAACACTGGTTGTGGTGAATCTTTTATTCCTCATTTTAGGTGGCTTGTTATACCTCTTCATGAGTAACCAGGGTGCCGCCTACGAGGGCAAACAATTCCTTTTTTCAGGTAAGAATATTATTGGAGACGACCTCTTCCCTACTGTATCTATGTTTCACCTCCCATCTTCAATTGGGATAATTTTTATTATCGCATTGATTTCAGCACTTTTCCCCAGTGCAGATGGAGCTCTGACGGCCCTTACATCATCTTTTTGCATAGACATTTTGGGCATACAGCGCAATGCAGCTATGGATGAGGAACAACAAAAACGAACCAGGCGTATCGTTCACATCAGTTTTGCCTTTATTTTTCTCGCTTGCATCATGGTATTTAAATGGATTGACAACAAATCAATCATCAATATCATACTTGACCTGGCGGGTTACACCTATGGTCCGTTACTCGGACTTTTCTTCTTTGGCATACTTACCAAAAGAATACTGGGCGGTGGTTACGGGGTAACCGGCGTCTGCCTCCTCGCACCAACCCTGTGTTATATCCTGGCAAAAAATGCAGGAACCTGGCTTCAGGGATACCAGATAGGCTTTGAGATGCTGCTTATCAATGGCTTGTTAACATTCGCAGGTCTCTGGCTGATCTCTAAAAAAGGGGATTGATAACTTTGGGGATAATTAAGGCTACTGCATTTGTCGGGCAGAACGGAACACCTTAATTTTGCAGAACATGGATATCATCCTGACAGCTGCCCATGAGTATGCACAAAAGCATAGTTCAGAACCGGACAGATTGCTGGAGGAGATTCATGCGCATACCCTTGCCAATCATCCTGAAGCTCACATGATAAGTGGTCATTTGCAAGGCCGTTTACTTAGCATGATCAGCAGGATGATCAGGCCAAGCCGAATCCTGGAGATTGGAACATTTACAGGATACAGTGCGCTTTGCCTGGCAGAAGGGCTGCTCTCAGATGGCATAGTACATACGATTGAAAAAAGAGAAAAGGATGCGCATACGGCTTTGGCTTTTTTTGCCAAGAGCAGGTTTGCCCATCAGATTATGCTGCACCACGGTGAGGCACTTGAAATCATCAGGGAACTGCACGAAAGCTGGGACCTGGTTTTCTTGGATGCTGACAAAACAGGTTACATCGGGTATTATGAATACCTGGTAGAAAAAATGAAACCCGGAAGCTGGATAATTGCAGACAATGTTTTTTTTCATGGCGAAGTGCTAAAGCCGGTGTTGAGCGGAAAGAATGCCAAAGCGATTGACGCATTCAATAAACACGTGGAACAGGATGCCCGGGTTGAAAAGCTGATGATGACAATTCGTGACGGACTCACCCTTATTCGAATAAAATGATGTGCAGATGATGAACATGAAATTGATTAGAAAAAATCTTTGTTTCGGGTTGTTTATTTTTATTGTTTTTGCCAACCAGTCGGTGGCACAAGACATGTACCGTGAGTCCATTCTGGAGTACATCGAAACATATGCCCCCATTGCGATCAGGGAGATGAACAGAACAGGATTCCCTGCCTCTGTAAAGATTGCACAGGGAATACATGAATCAGGCGCAGGCAAAAGTATGCTGGTAAAAAAGTCCAATAATCATTTCGGACTTAAATGCAAATCCAGCTGGACGGGTGGTAAAGTTTACCATGACGACGATGAAAGAGGCGAATGTTTCAGGCAATACGAACAAGCAGAGGAATCTTATGAAGATCATTCCAATTACCTCAAATCACAGGAAAGGTATGCCTCCCTCTTTGAGCTTGATCCAAATGATTATGAAGGATGGGCCTGGGGATTGAAAAAAGCCGGTTATGCAACCAGTCCCGTTTACGCCCAAACCCTCATTAAATACATCGAAACTTACCAACTCAATGTATTGAATGACTATGCAGCCGAAGAGGGTCAGGAAGAGCCTGATCTGTCAACTTATTTTACAACATTGAATGAAAGCAAACAGGTAAATCCGGCCTTCAAAAAATCAATAGTTTCTGGTCCAGCCATTGATGAAGAAAGGTCTGAAACAGTCGGTTCAGCAAAAAACGCTGCGAACGCTTCGTCTACCAGTAAAAACACGGTTAATTCCAACAAGGCTACAACCAAATCAAAAGCTAATTATGGCTCAATATTCAAAATAAATGGGCTGAAAGTCATTGAAGCAGAAAAAGGAGCTTCTTTATTGGGCATCGCCAAAGACAAAAGAATACAATTATCCTCGTTAATAACTTTCAATGACCTGCCATCCAGCACCACTACCCTGAAACAGGATCAGTTAATTTTTTTACAGGCCAAAAAGAAAACGGGAAAAAAGGAATTTCACAAGGTTCGAAAAGGTGAATCACTTTATGAAATCAGTCAGCTCGAAGGGATTAAAATGTCCAGCCTGCTACAGTTAAATAAGTTGAAAAAAGGGATGGAACCTAAAGTAGGCCAACAACTAAGCCTCAAATCGACAATTTCCAAACGCCCTCTTCTAGCTAAACGATAAATTTCTACCATGGCATTAATGGAGCAGATACTTGATAAGCAATTCAAATCTTATCTTGAAAAGGAAACTATTCAAACTGAGGTTGAAAGGATAGCCAGCGAGCTCAATACAGATTATGCGGATAAGAATCCGTTATTCATTGCAATTCTGAATGGTTCCTTCATGTTCGCGTCAGACCTATTTAAGCTGATAAATGTTCCTGCGGAAATCTGTTTCATTAAACTGGCTTCCTATAAAGGAACCCAGTCTACAGGACAGGTAATTACAGCCATCGGTCT
>JBILSG010000071.1:0-9123 GCA_044372235.1 Chitinophagaceae bacterium | reverse complement strand
GTATACCACGCTCGTAAATCCCATGCGCCCGATTCCACTTTTTGTGGAAAAACTGACGGGAATCAATGATGCCATGGTCAGCAAAGCTCCAGTTTTTGCTGAAGTGGCACGTGAAGTTTATGATTTATTGCAGGGTAAAGTTTTTATTGCCCACAATGTAAATTTTGATTTCTCATTCATCGCACATCAGTTGCAGCAACATGGATACCAGCTTCAGTCTCGAAAACTTTGCACAGTAAGGCTTAGCCGAAAAATATTTCTGAATTTACCGAGCTACAGCCTTGGAAACCTTTGCCGCTCGCTGGAAATACAGCTCACAAACAGACACAGGGCTTTGGGTGATGCGGAGGCAACAACATTGTTATTCCATAAATTGCTGAACAATGACACCGGAAAGCATATTGAGAGTATGCTTAAAAAAGGCAGCAAGGAAGCCTATCTTCCCATGCATTTATCAGGTAAAGATTTAGACAAGATTCCCAATGTTCCAGGCATCTATTATTTTCATGACAACAAGGGTAAGATTATTTATGTTGGCAAAGCCAAACAATTGAAAAAAAGGGTAATCAGTCATTTTTCCAATAATGATGTGAGCAAACGTAAGCAGGACCTAATCAGGCTAGTTCACAAAATAAGTTACAAAGAATGTGGCAATGAACTGATGATGAGTGTTCAGGAAAGTGTCGAAATCAAAAGAATATGGCCACAGTTTAACCGATCGCAAAAAAAGTTTGAAAACAGATTTGGTATTTGCAGTTACGAAGATCAGAAAGGCATCTTAAGGCTTGGCGTGGTCAAAAAAAAGAAACACATAAGAACACATACCACGTTTGCCATGCAACTTGACGGCATCAGGTTGTTGAATAAGCTTGCAAGAGAACATGGATTATGTCCTAAGATGTGCTTTTTACAACTGGAACATGTAGATTGCCAGGGACAAGTGGAGTCTTTCTGTTCAGGCATTTGCGACGACAAAGAGCACACTGATTCCTACAACAACAAAGTCTTATCAGCCATCAATATTATGGTGAGTGAATCTCCAAATCTTGCTGTATTCGGACCAGGCAGAAAGCTTACTGAACTTAGCTGCATCATGATAGGGAGAAATGATTTCTTGGCTACAGGATTTGTTTCCCATCATGCCTTAAAAATGAAAAAAGACAAACTGGAAAAACAACTCTCAGCTGCTGCTTCCAACGAATTTATCAGGTCAATGGTTTTGGCCTATGCAGAAAGAAATCCTGCACTAACAGTTGTCTTTAATTGAAAAATTATTTGATTTCCTCTACGGTTGCACCAATACCTCTGTCAACAATAGCCTCACACATTGTTTTCAGTTCTTCATATGTGCCTTTTTTAACATCACATTTGCCCTTGTAGTGAATGATCATGGCACATTGCTCGGCCTGTTCGGGCTCATGTTTGCAAATGTCTACAAGTGTTTTAATAACCCAGTCGAAAGTATTGATCTCGTCATTCCAAACAATCAATACATAGCCAGTACTTTCCAGTACTTCTACTTCATATTCCTCGAAAACAATGGGTTTACTTTGAGACATAGTGTTTTGTACACTTGAATGGTTACGTGGAACATACTGGGCTCGAACCAGTGACCCCTACTCTGTCAAAGTAATGCTCTAAACCAACTGAGCTAATGTTCCTGATGGCTGCAAATTTACGAAAAAAACCGCAATTTACAAATGGCTTGTGATTTAAACAACCGGCCATTTGAAGGTTGAAACCAGTGGAATCCGCATTCCGCTGGCAGAAGATTTCCTTGCAGCTTCTATAATCTCCAGCACATGTAAGGCATGTTCAACATTGATCAATGGCTCGGTCTTATTTACTATTGACTCAGCAACTTTTGTTGCACCTTCCTGCCACATGTATCCACCAGTTTCTTTCTCATGCAGTTGGCCAGGTTTATCCCATGAATCGTCGAGGATAACCCCATTGGTTTCCCAGTCATAACCTATCATCCGCATATTTCCCTTGTCCCCATAGATCTGGATGGAATGCAGCTGTTGCCCCTTGGCCTCATGCCCGTGCGGATCAAAAAAATTAAAGCCACACATCACATGGCTGATGATACCACTGCCATGATCCATGAGTATATGTGCATTGTCTTCCTCCTCTACTTTAATTTTACCTTTCTCATCAATAATACGTTCCGGATTAACAATGCTAAGCATGGCCATTACTGATTTAGCAGGACCGAGTAATCCGGTTAAAGTTGCCATGTTGTATACACCCAGATCAGGCATACTGCCCCCGTTTTTTTCATAGAAAAACGATGACCATCCCGGTCCTGTGTGTCCATATTGACCATGAGCACTTGCTACCTTGCCCAATTTTCCTTCTCTAATACAACGGCTCATAAAAGCAAACTGTGGACTATTCACAACTGCCGGGGCTCCCCAGAGCTTCAATTTTTTACTGTTGGCGAGTTCCAGTAGCGCTTTACCTTCTGCATAGGTATTGGCCATGGGCTTTTCACTCCACACATGCTTTCCTGCAAGCAGGGCTTTTTTGTTCAGTTCACCATGTTTTTGCATGTCTGTAAGGGTTACCATCATATCAAATGGCACTCCTTTCAACAAGGAATCAATATCAGCATAAGTTGCAGCCTTAACTTTATATTGTTCATTCTGAGCAACTGCCCTTTCATATCTGATATCACATAAGCTTACAATTTCAATTGAAGCGGATGATTGTAAATGAGGGATATACCTGTTGCTGACACTACCACAACCTATTATGGCTACTCTTATCTTTTTAATGTCATTGACCACTGCCAGAGACTCCAGAGATGTGAGGAGGGATGCAGCACCTGCAGAAGCTGCGAAAGTTAAAAACTGTGAACGAGACATGTTCTGATTCATAAACGTGTATTGATTTTATTAATAAAGCATGATTAATTTCCGGGGATCAAGCCTGTTTTGCCAGCAAATCCATGACAGCTTTGCCTGATCCATCAGGTGTGGTATAAAATGGTCTTTCTTCGATGATATAATTTGTTTCCGGATCAATACCAAGTGCATGATAAATTGTCTGATGCACCTGATCAATATAAATGGGATTTTCAATGGTTTTACATGGCCTTTCATCAGCAGTTTTACCGTATACAAAACCTTTTTTAATGCCTCCGCCAAACATCAGCATAGAACAACCATCTGTAAAATGCCTGTGCATGCCATAATGCTTCAATTCGTCTATAACATCGGGCTGACTGACCTGTTCCTGCACTTTCAGATCAGGGCGACCTTCCACCATCATATCCCGACTGAATTCACTCGCCAGGATTACCAGGGTTTTGTCGAGATGACCAGAAACATCCAAATCTTTAATCAGCTGCGCTATAGGTGCATCAATCACTTTTTTCATATCAGTCAATCGGGTATGCCCGTTTTCATGGGTATCCCAGTTCATGAATGGTTCATACTCGGTGGTAACACTGATAAACCTCGCACCCTTTTCAACCAGGCGTTTTGCCATCAGACAGCCCAGCCCGAACCTGCCGGTATTGTAAATATCATACGACTCTTTTTTCTCCCTGCTGAGGTCAAATGCTTCAGCTTCAGGGGATCTGAGCAGCATATATGCCTGCTCCATGGAACGTTTTAGGGATTCTTTCTGATATTCAGACCCCAATTCACCCACAGCACTCTTAGCTATTAAGTCATTGTACAATTTATTTCTGCTTTCGAAACGACTGAGAGACATACCTGCAGGAGGTTTCACGCTAGACAGTCCTTCAAGCGGATCAGGAATCATAAAAGGACCATATTCATTACCCAGAAAACCAGCACTGTGAAAAGCTTTCAGCTCCTCACCCTCCCCTACTGAAAACCTTTGTCCAATATCAATAAATGCGGGAATCACCTTGTTTTTTTGTCCGAGTTCCCGGGCAATCCACGATCCCAGGTGAGGCACAGCAACAGTCTGAGGTGGTCTGTAACAGGTATGCCAGTGATACTGGTGCCGGGTATGGAGAATATGACCAAGATCGGCTGCCACATAAGAACGTATCAACGTTCCCTTATCCATCACACTTCCGATTTTTTCAAGTCCCTCTGAAAAATAAACATCATCCAGCACAGTGGGTACTTTATTAAAAGTACTGAGTACTGAGTTGGCCTCCATTCCTTTTGAAAAAGGAGTAAATTTTTTCGGATCAAAAGTCTCAGTATGTGCCATCCCGCCTCCCATCCAAAGTAAAATGACACTGTCTGCAGTTGATTTCATCTTACTTGCATTGCAGCTCATAGAGCCGAGGACTGGAGCACCTGCAGCCATCGCGGCCAATGCGGCGGAGCTGGTGGACTGCAGAAAACTCCTTCTGGATATTGACCTTTTCATATGAACATTTGAACTTAATTGTTACTTGATGAGTTGAAATTCAGGATGCAGAAGCATTACCCAATAAAAATCTTCGATTCCTGCAGCACCCGCTGGTTGTCCGATTGTGCCCAAAGCCACTTTAATTTCAGCTGCCGTTGGTGGTCTGCCGATTGCCCTGTTGTAGAAAATGGTAACAAGATCTTTACCCGAGTGACCAGACTGCAGCCATTTTTGGGCACCCTGTTTGAGGGTTTGGTGCAACCTTTGTCCATTGGTCATTTCCATAGCCTGCAACAAGTTGGCATGAGATTCCCTGGTAGTTGTTACGGTCTCTCTTGTGGGACGCCCCAGTGCAAGCAACAATGGATTATTGGCAACCAAAGCAGCCCTGACCACTACTGCACCCGATGGCAATGCTGTAAATGCAGCTGGCAGGTATTTCAGCTCTTTATAACCAAAAACTGAGTCAACCAGCATGGATGCAGCATCAGTAAACTGTTCTGCTGTCATTCGTTTTACCAGTACGCCCCTAAAGCGAAAATCATTGGCAAACAAATCCTCAGGCTGTTTTAATCCGTCTGCTGGAAGCCTATATGTTCTGGAACTGGCAATCATACGGATTAGCCATTTCAAGTCCGAACCATTTTGCTGAAAATGGAATGCGAGCCAGTCTATCAGATCACGACTCCATGGTGTGTTATCCATCTGATCAACGGGTTCAATGATTCCCCTGCCCATCAGTTGCTTCCAGACCCTGTTTACGATTGTTCTATACAACCTACCATTTTCAGGTTTTGTCATGATCTTCGCCAGTTGTGCCATTTTCCTTGCACGTGTGGCCATGCTGTCTATGGACCCGAGCTCTTCCCATAGCATTTTGGGACGAACATACTTTCCTGTGGGTTGGTCGCACCGGTGGATTTCCAGGGAACTATCTGCGAATACGTTGGCCATTCCGTAGGCATCGGTCAGCTGCCAGTTGTTGATAAAACTGTTGTGGCAGGAGGCGCATTTCAGGTTCAGTCCGAGGAAAACCTGTGCGACATTCTGGGCAGCCTGCATTTCGGTGGTCTGACTGGCATTGACTACACCCCGCCAGCGGATACCTGATACAAATCCTTTTGATTCATCAACCGGACTGACCAGCTCTTCCACAATTTTGTCGTAGGATTTATTGTCCCTCACCGACTTATAAAGCCAGTCTGTGATACTGTATCTGCCACGTGTGATATAACCGGTTCCGGTATAATCATTACGCAGCAAATCATTCCAGAAAGTCAGCCAGTGTATAGCATAATCATCCTGACGTGAAAGCAATTCATCAACCAATTTTTCTACTTTATCAGCTGCAGTATCCCTGATGAAGCGCGTCTGTTCCTCAGGTGATGGCAGCAATCCGATCAGGTCAAGGTACAATCTCCTCACGAACACACGTTCATCAGCTGCTGCAGGCCAGGACAATTTATTGTCGCTGAAATATTGATCAACCCATTGATCCACAGGATTAGAGAAATTTGAGGTATTGACAGGCAACGCAGGGTTACGCGGAGCCAGAGGTGCAACCTTAAATGTAGATTGCGCATCTCCGTCTGGCCATGGAGCGCCTTTATCAATCCAGAGGGAAAGGATTTTTACTTCCTTTTCAGACAACCGTTTTCCTTTTGTGGGCATGGCATCCTCATCACTAGCAGGCAGTTTAACCCTTCTTATCAGCTCACTTTCCTGGGAATTACCGGGGATGATAACCGGTCCGCCTTCGCCACCCTTCAGCAGCATTTCTTTTATATCCAGCCTGAGGTCGCCTTTTATTTTATCAGAACCGTGACACTTGAAGCAATTATGAGCCAATATAGCCCTGGCTTCCACGCTTAGAATTCTTTCCTGATCAGGAGTGAGACGTATCGCGGAATCTCCTGTTTCTCCAGCTACAGCAGAAAGCATGAGTTGTTCACTTCTACTGGTGAAGAGTTTATCAAGATAATCTTCCCCATGTGTAAGCGAAGCTCCTGCATGACCAGTATACAGCGCAGCAAATAAGCCCAATAAAAACGAAACCCTGTATAAAGAAATGAATAGTTTATTGGAGGAAGCTGAAGCCTTTGCATGCAAATACAGACTGACCAATGCCAAAAGGCTAGAAATGATCGCGCCTTGAAAATGAATATCAAGCAGGTTGTTGCCGTAGTCACCATTGCTACCCAGCAGTACACCGAAAACGACAGATAAGACCAGTGAAAAAATAAGCACATAAAGCAGGAGAAACATCGCTAGGCGGTAACCCGAGTGGAAATTTTTCCATGAAGCAGCTTCCAGGACAATTCCGAATAAAACCAGCCCTATCGGCAGATGAACCATTACGGGATGCAGTACACCCCAATTTTGAAGCCCGCTTAACCTAACTGCCTCACCTAATCCCAGCCAATTTTGATGTACAGAAATGGCAAAAAGGAGTGCCACAATAACCAGTAAATTGGTCAGGATAAGCAGTTTGTTTCCTGTCAGGATTTTTTCTATACGGCTGTTCGTCAAACTTCATGAATTAGAGCAATGAATTTACTGAATTCGGGGGGAATTCTACAAAAAATATACCCTATTGTGCAGTAGTGTGTAGTAATTGTGCAATTCAAATGCGACTATTCCATTCTAAAAGTTACTGCAACATCTCCCGAACCCAATGCTTCTTTCAGTCCAGCTACATTTTCAATCCTACCGATTCTTGTATAGGAATAGCGGGTGTTGAATGTTTCATAAAAAACAACCAGCGTAGAAGACCCGTAAAGCATGATATCACCAGCTTTTATCACTCCAGGATTCGAAGCCTTTGCAGGAAGACTTACTGGCAGGTCAGCATACTTTTCAAATACCTTCCATAACTGAATCCATATTGGTTTGCGATCTCAACCCTTTTTGATAATGACCAAAACTAGACATAATCATGAAAGCCAAAGGGAGGATAAGCAGTGATTTTATGTTAGTCCACATGAACAGCAATTTAATCTTTTTTGCACGCATCTGTTTTGCATATAGGGTCTGCCCATTTTACGGGTTAAATGAAAAAAGGTCACTTTTCAGTGACCTTTCTGTGGGAGTTGACGGGATCGAACCGCCGACCCTCTGCTTGTAAGGCAGATGCTCTAAACCAGCTGAGCTAAACTCCCAAACGGGTTGCAAATATAGTAACAGAAATCAATTTGACAAAATAAATTGAAATTGAATTTGTAATTATTTTTTTGACCAGATACAGATGGCTCCATCCATGTTGGTGTATGTATAAATGTTACCGGTTCTGTTGAAAGTTACTGTTGCCTGCTTATCTCCAGGTTTCTCAAATACATTTTCAGAAATCATGAGCCATACATTTTGTCTGCCATTAACAGTTTGATAAATCACATCCTGACCTTTGTCGTTCTTACCAGGCTTCAGCGTCATGGATACGTTTCCGCAATTGCTGATCCATGAACCAGTTAGCGGTTCACCACTGGCTGTCATATCGTATTCTTCAATTTTTTTTACCGGCCTGTTGAACTTGGAAACCAGTTCGGGTTTTTGTCCGGGCTTTACCGCAAATCTAACTTCTCCTGTAAGCACCTGCCCCTTTGCCAACTTGAAAAGCACTTCGTTGGTTTTTGTTACTGCTTTGGTTTGTTCCCCGGTTATCTTAGCAGCATCATTCAATACACCCATAAGTCCTGTTGCATTTTTTGCATATACTTCTGCTAAAGCAAAATTGTCGTAACTGTTGAGGCGAAACTGTCCGTCAGGCTGTTTTTTCATAGCGATAGTATAATAGACATCATGCTGATTAACATTCTCAGCAGTTACAACAAGCTTATACCTGTCGCGCTTATCAGACTCTTCAATTTTTGACAACTGATAGGAAAGATTAATACCAGACTGACTGCCAATGGGTATCCGCTCCTGTGCATCAACACACAGACTTGAAACCATCAAGAGCATTATAAATAGCTTACCCAAAAAAAATTGTGTTGAACGAATCATAAAGATTTATGTTATATCTCTAAGATAGATAAAATAACTTCCGGCAATACATTTCTGGAATGAATTTGGAAAATGATTTAAAATTTTGTAATTTTGATGTTTAAACATTGATATAAGACATGAACAACAACTTTCTAGAAGCTTTTGAATGGCGTTATGCTACCAAGAAAATGAACGGGCAGGAAATTCCGGAGGAAAAGCTGAATGAAATTCTGGAGGCTATCAGACTGAGTCCGAGCTCACTGGGCTTCACCCCCTACACCATCCTGGTTATCAGAGACAAGGAGACTAGGGAACGACTCCTTCCCCATTGTTATAATCAGTCTCAAATTACAGCATGCTCAGCTGTGATTGTTTTCGCTGCATGGAAAAATTTCAATACAGAGCAGGTTGACACTTATATGAAAGAAATCGCGGAGACGCGCAACGTTCCGCTCGAATCTCTGGATGGATTTGCAGCCAACATCAAAGGAAAAATCAACAATTCAACATCCGCAGATTTGGAAATATGGGCAGCTAAACAAACCTATATTGCGCTCGGTTTTGGAATGGCAGCAGCAGCTTTAAGCCATATTGATGCTACACCCATGGAAGGATTTATCCCTGCAGGAGTAAATGAGATACTTGGATTGGAAGCAAAAGGCATGACCGCATCCTGTATCCTGGCTCTAGGTTTCCGTGACGAAGCCAACGATTTTCTGGCCACTGCCAAAAAAGTAAGAAGAAAAAAGGAAGATCTTTTTGTACACATCTGATTGCATTATTTTCAATATTTCTTCAACA
>JBILSG010000376.1:0-2739 GCA_044372235.1 Chitinophagaceae bacterium | reverse complement strand
GAGAGCAACATATATTTCATGAGGCTTAGGAGTTGGTCTATTACCCTTTTTGGAACATTTGCTTTACTTGTTATTTTTAATATTTTAAAAGAGTTCGGCGGCAAATATTCCCTTATTGGAGAAGTCGGAATTCTCACAGGTCACTTCACTACTATTCTACTTATACTGTTCCGCCCCAGATTCATGAACAGAACCAAGCTTAACATCAGCTTGAACGAGTCATTTACCCGGAAGGAGTCGCTTGATATTTCAGAAGACGAATTCCACAATGTCTTTTTTTCAAAGGTCTATTACCTCCAGAAAAATACTTCGCCGGAAGATTTGTGCAAAAAGCTGAATGTCTCCAGCAAGCAGCTTAGCAATTACCTTTATGTAAAATACAACATGAACTACACTGACCTGATGAACAGGTTCAGGATAGAATATTTCATGGACCTGCTCAACTCAGGCAAATTCACCAATTACACCATCGACTCCCTCGCTGTTATGTCTGGCTTCAATTCTAGGCATCACCTTTACCTATCCTTTAAGAAGTTCCATGGTGGAACCCCATCAGAATATATGCGTTCGCTGGAGAAATAATCAGATCTTATCCACTTCATAGACCAGTCCCATTGCAGCCCTTATCCTATCCAGCGTTTGCATCAATTCCATTGTCTTATCCAATCCCCAGATTGGACTTTCAGTAAGCCCCTGCCAAAGGCATTCCTGCACATGCCTCGCTTCATGTTGATAACCCCATCCTGGCTCCCTTTCAACCGAAACTTCAGTGCGGGTAGAGACAATACCTGGATAGTATTGAATGGATGCAGAAGGCTCATAGAATCTGTTCGTAAGTCTTATGCGCCCGTTTCTGCCAAAGATATCGGCGTCTGTTTCAAGGTTGGCAGCCAGGCTGGAAAAAAGTGTGGCAGTAATCCCATTCGGGTATTGAAAGATGATTGAACACTGTTCATCAACTCCGGATGAAGATTTGTCCATTCTGGCAATGATGTTTTCCGGAACCCCTAAAATTGACTGTGCCAGAAACACCGGATAAATCCCAATATCCAGCAGACTCCCACCACCTAGGGCCGGATCAAAAAGTCTGGGCGGCACTGGATCTGCAGGTTTGAATCCGAAATTAGCCAGTATGCCTTTCACTTCACCCAGCATACCTGCATCAATCATTTCCCGAACCTTGATATAATGCGGCAGAAACCTGCTCCAGAGTGCTTCCATCAGAAAAACCCCTTTTTCACGTGCCTTATCAACCATAGCTCCGGCCTGGACACTGTTGATGGCGAAAGCCTTTTCACACAGCACGGCTTTACCGTGTTCCAGGCAAAGCATGGTGTGCTCAAAATGGTGGCTATGCGGACTCGCCACATAAATAACGTCAACATCATCCAATTGAACGAGTTCTTCATAAGAACCAAGCACATGTTTTGCGGGAAATGATTCAGCAAAAACCTTTGCCCTTTCCAGGTCGCGTGATGCAACTGCAACAAGTTCTGCGCCTTCAACATGCTTCAGGTCATCAGCAAACTTTCTGGCTATTCTTCCACATGCAAGTATGCCCCAGCGGGTCTTTTGAACATTTCCCATCTCTAATGGTTTTAATTTTGATATGACAATTTACGTCAGTTCAGCGAATGCCGTTTATCCTTTTTAACACAAGTACCAAAAGAATAATAGTAATTTTGACATCTTATTTGTATTAATCAAGCGAACATTTCAAAAACGCAATATGAAACAATCATTAACATTGCTCGCACTTTTAACAACAACGGTTGCCTTTGCACAACCCAAGGTGGTTGAAAAAGCCATTGTCAAAGCAAAGACTGAAATTACTTTTCCTGAAAACTTCACTCCAGGCGGTCCAGGTGGTGGTCCTGGTGGTGGTGGCGGCGGTGAAGGCATGAGTTTCACCATGCCCAGAGACATGGAAACCACCACAACCATGTACTACACACCTGATTTCATGAAAGTGGAAAGTCTGTCTGATTTCGGAAACAACGTTGTCATCACAGACCGTATCAATAAGAAAACCACTACCCTGATTGAAGCCATGGGCAGAAAAACAGGCTTTTTTTCCACTGATGCAGAAGCCGAACAGCGCAATGCCCGCCAGGACTCCATGCGCAATGCCAGGAGAGATTCACTCGCATTGCTTGGACTCACTTTCCGCGATAATAAGCCTGAGTTAATCTATTCCGAAGAATCCAAAAAAGTTTCTGGTGTAAACTGCAAAAAGGTAACGATCAAAACAGCGGGTCAAAACGGACAGGTCAGTGAAAGTGTAATCTGGTATGATCCTTCTTTCAAAATAGCAACAAATTCTACCAAACCAGGAGCCAATCCCGGCGGATTTGGCGGTGGCCGTGGTGGTATGATGGCAGGTGGTATCCAAGGTTTAGAACTCATTGAAGGATTCCCTATGGAATATGAAATGACCAGGGGAAATGGGTTCAAGATTCACATGACTGTTCTCAAAGCACAGCCAGATGCCAATATTGATGCCAAGACTTTCGAAATACCCAAAGGCTTTGATATCAAGTCGCAGAGTGCCATGGAAAACGGTGGTGGGATGAGGATGATGTTTAGGACGGGGAATTAATTGAACAGCCAGGGATGAGGGACAAGGGAAAAGGCACGAGCTTGCCAGCCGTAGGCTGGGCACAAGTGACGAGCTTGCCTGCCGAAGGCAGGGGATGAGGGAAAAGGGACGAGTGACGAGCTTGCCAACCGGAGGTTGGG
>JBILSG010000375.1:0-2740 GCA_044372235.1 Chitinophagaceae bacterium | reverse complement strand
CAGTCCATTCCAATTAACTTCATGAAAGCTTTGCCGGTTGCAATACCCCCATATTTGCCCAATAGGGCAATCATATCTATGGCCTGCTGTTGCAGGCGGGCAGCCTCTTCCAGGTTGTTTCCATGAAAAGCCTCCATGAGGGCATGGTAAATGGGTGCGGCGTAATTGTAGGTGCTTCCTACAGCCCCTTTGGCACCTATGGCGAGCGCCGACAGAAAGGTTTCATCCCTTCCCCATAGGATATCGTATTTCCCAGCTGCGTAATGCAAACAAGACAGGTAATCCATCAAGTCTTCTTCTGTGAATTTGATGCCACTGAAATTAGGAATTCTGCCATCCACCGCTTTCAACAATTCCAGCATGGGAAAACGCACTCCTGTCAACACTGGAATATGGTAAAAATAAAATGGCATGTGTGGAACCGCAGCTGCCACTTCTGCGCAGCAATCTGCAAGCATTTGTACATTGGCCGGCTTGAAATAATAAGGCGGTAGGAATGAAATGGCATTGATACCCACTGATGCCGCATGGATGGCGAGTTTCTTACAATCCGCCAAACAAGTGCCCCCAACGAGTTGCATCACAGTGAAGTCACTTTGTCCGCGATTGCATGTTGCCCAGGCTTCAGCCACCTGCATTTTTTCCTGCATCGTAAGGGAAACACCTTCACCTGTGGAACCACAGATGAAGGCGCCTTTGATACCGTTATCCAGCAACAGGGCATGATAGTCTGGAATGAGTTCCAGATGCAATTCGCCGTTGGCATGCATGGGGGTGAAAGGAGCGGCAATGAGTCCGCTCAATCTTTGTTGTTCCATGTTTTTGTTTTATCAGTATCCTGCTGTTTGTTTCAACAACGGATCTGCAGTAAGCATGCCAATAGACAACGGCAACAGGAATTTTGCCGTGCTTGTTGGGGAGAAATAGGTTGGATTGATGTTGGCATAAACGTAGCTGTCTCCTGCCCTTCTCAACGCCCACCAGCGTTTTCCTTCCCCTATGAATTCCCTGAGGTATTCATCCAGAATGGCATTCATATTGGCACTGATGGAACCATTGACGTATGGTGTAAATGTGGCTCCATATGCACGTGCGCGAATGGCATTGATTTCTGCAGCAGGATCCTCGCCCAGCTTGGCTTTGGCTTCTGCAAGCAGTAACAACACATCTGCATATCGGTAGATCGGAAAATCATTATCAAAAATCTGTGTTGTTCCTGATGTTGAGCCAACATACTTGGTCAACATCACACCCCTGACTGCAAAAGGTGCAGCATTGGAATACATCACACGGAAGGTATTATTGATACGTTGATCTGCAGGGAGTGCCGTTAACCGGGTTATCATCGCCTGGTTCAATCCAATACGGTTAGCACCATTCACAAAGGGATAAACAGATGAAACAGTAGGTGATGCAGCCTGCGTAAACGACAGCGTATTGGCCTGAATCGAATTCACGAGGAAGCTTCCAAAAAGACCATTAGTTGCCTGTTGCACTTCATAATTAACCGCAAAAATGATTTCTTTGTTATTCACCTTTTGGGTTGGATTAAAGATATTCGAATAATTTCCTTGTAACTCAAGTGTAGCACTCTGAAGGTTGCGCACTTCCTGCAAAGCAGCCTTAGCCGTATTGAAATCACCGGCACCACCTGATCCATGTGTGCCTGTCCACAAGAAAACATCTCCTTTTAATACCAGCGAAGCCAGTCTGCTCCAATAAACCCGCTTTCCTGTTGGTATGGCATTGGCGCTGCCAAATAACTGCAGGGATGTTTCAATATCTGATTTTACTTGCCTGAGTACAGAATCCGTGGTAGACCTTGGTTTGTAAGTGGCTGCAGCATTGGTGAGTGTTTCCACTGGCTCCGTATTCAATGGAACATCCCCCCAGGTTCTAACCATGGTGTAATAAACGTATGCCCTCAATCCGTGTACTTCCGCCAGAATTTTGTTTTTCTCTGCATCTGGCAAAGTAGTCTGTGGAATGATTTTGATGACGTTATTAAAATTAAAAATCAGGTTATACAATCCAGCCCAATCGCCAAAAGGTACGTTTAGTCTGCTGATGTTGTGTCGATACTGATTCTGAAAACCACCATCTACAGATTCAGTGAATAAGCCATCCACCCAAATATCTGAGCGCATCTCACCCAATTGAAAGAATGTGCTGTTATAAGCCCTGAATCGGCCATATACACCATGGTACAAGGTTCTGGCGGCATTGGGATCTTTCAGTGCCTGATCCTTACTGATGGCATCTTGCGGCACCACTTCATCCAGTTCTTTGGTGCAGGACTGTACAGCCAGCATCATGATGCTGATGACGGTCAATATGAAGAGATTTCTGTATTTCATTTCGCTTTGTTTTTTCGTTGATTCAAACAATTAGAGAGTTGCTCTTACACCGATGGTAAGCCTTCTGGGAAGCGGGAACTTGCCCTGATCCACGCCACCGAATTCGGGGAAGTTGCCACTGTATCCGGAGAAGTAAAACAGGTTGGTTCCAGTAACATTCACACTGAGTCCCTTGATCCTGCTCGATACAGCTTTACCAAAGAGTTCAGTGGAAATATCATAAGCCATGGTCAGCTCCCTCAACATCACATAATCACCCTTTTCCCAGAGGTTGGCAGCCGGATTGTTACCGCTGGCATCTGTTGCATAGTTTCTGCCCTGGTTAGCCCAGTAATAGCGCGGCATGGTTCCGGTGGGATTGGTTGGCGACCAGGTTTTCAGGA
>JBILSG010000374.1:0-2752 GCA_044372235.1 Chitinophagaceae bacterium | reverse complement strand
CCCCCATGATTCTCTTCAATAATTCTTTTGGAGAGTGTAAGTCCGAGTCCCCAGCCTCGTTTTTTTGTACTGAATCCCGGCCTGAAAATATGCTTCTGATCTGTCATGGAAATACCCTTCCCATTATCAGTAATGTCAATGATCAGCTGATTATTATTCGTAAAAAGATCAACCCGAATTTGCCCAGTGCCCTCTTCCATGGCATCAAGGGCATTTTTAAGCAGGTTTTCAATAACCCATTCAATAAGGGGAGCTGCTACATCGATGACAACTGGCTGTTCGGGTTGTTTGCCTAGTTGAAGGTCAATTTTCGTTGCCGCCCTTTTTCTGATGTAGTCAATTGTTCTGCCAACGAGTACACCGATATCCGTTGGTGTTTTCCTGGGCCTGCTACCAATCAGACTAAATCTTTCCGTGATTAATTCCAGGCGGTTAATATCCTTATCCATTTCATTGAGTACCATTTCCTTTTGATCAGTTTCTCGCAACATGGCTATCCAACCACTTAAAGCTGAAATCGGAGTGCCCAATTGATGTGCAGTTTCCTTAGCCAATCCTGTCCACAGCAGCTCTTTTTCGGTCTTATGCCTGTATTGTATGGCAACTAGAAGTATTGATATAAAAAGGATAACAACAAACAATTGCAGAATTGGAAAATACCTGATTTGTTTGAGCAAGGTTGACTCACCGTAGTAATATTTATTAAACTTTAGGCCATCTGAATCTAGGTAAGTGATGATGACATGGTTATCATTTTTAAACTTGATTAACTGATTTTTCAGGTAGGCGGGGTTGTTTACGACAAGCTGACTATCCAGATTCATGTAATTCATGATGCTGTCTTTCTCGTCAGCTTCTATGACCGGGATACTTTTTTGCTCAGCAATGATAACCATTTGCAAAGAAAGGTCGTCAGTTGAATCAGCCTTTGCAATCATTTGCTGTGCAGTAACCCATTCCTGCATTTGTCTGAACTCTTTTTGGGCTATCCGGTTACTCAGGTAATCAGAATAAAAAAAAGTACCCGCAATGATCAAAACTGCAACCAGGGTTATGAAGACCGTGCTGATTAAACTTTTACCCATAATTAATTTTTAGCTACGGTTTAAGGCAAATTTGACGAATAATCCTTAGCAGACAAAGAAAATTCCAATCATTCACATTATTTTTGATGCAATGGACCAAATCGTTCAACTACCTGCTGTGGCTGTTATCATTCTTAACTGGAATGGTAAAAAATACCTGGAAAGGTTCATACCTGTTTTGCTGCAATCAACTTATCCAGATTTTAAAATTTATGTGGCCGACAATGGCTCTACTGATGATTCTGTTTCATTTCTGAGGCAAACTCATGCAGAGGTAATCATCCTTGCGGAACCTACGAACGAAGGTTTTGCCGGAGGCTATAACAGGGCTATTAAACAAATCCCGGAAGAATTTATAGTATTGCTCAATTCAGATATTGAAGTAACGCAAAATTGGTTGGAGCCTGCTATTAACATGATGGTAAAGGATGCAACAATTGGTGCCGTTCAGCCTAAAATTCTTGATTTCAATAACAAAAAACAATTTGAATATGCCGGAGCAGCGGGTGGCTGGATAGATCTGTTGGGATATCCGTTTTCAATGGGAAGAATTTTTGACATACTTGAAAACGACCACCAACAATTTGATAAGCCAACACCCATATTCTGGGCATCAGGTGCTGCCATGTTTACAAGAAAATCAATCTTCACACAACTCGGGGGATTCGACAGCTATTTTTTTGCACATCAGGAAGAAATAGACCTTTGCTGGCGCATGCAACATGCCGGCTACAAGATCATGAGTTGTCCGGAATCAATAGTTTATCACATTGGAGGAGGTACCCTTTCCAAAGACAATCCAAGGAAGATATACCTCAATTTCAGAAATAACCTCATCATGCTGTGGAAGAATCTTGAAGGAATTGACAGACTCCTGATTCTTACAGCAAGATTTTTGTTGGATGCGGTAAGTGCATGGAAAAATCTGTTAAGCGGACAACCATCCTATTTTAAAGCAGTTATGAATGCGCATGTAGGATTTTTCAAATGGCTCTTATTCACACCAAAAAATGCTACAGTGCCTTTACCTGGAAAAGTTAGCCTCACTGGATTATATAAAGGCAGTATAGTTTGGCAACACTTCATCAAAAAGAAAACAAGGTTTTCTGAAATTGTTGCTTCAGAGAATTGAAATGTAAACACGTTTTATTATTTTTGCCGAGCAAAACAGAGATATGCAAAATAACACACAGGATACTGCAGCCAAAAATGATTTTGGAAGAAATTGGGTAAGCTCATCACGATTCCTTTTTCACATTCAGCTCTTTGCTATTGTTGCTTTTGTAATGGGAGGCTGTTACGGATTGTACAGCATGCATTACAAAGGAAAGCCAAAAGTTGAGGTTCCTGAAAGCACTCAGTACACGCCAAAATACAAATAAGAATTTTCTTTTTTATTTCAATTCTTATCTTTATTTTTGCACCCCAATCGTTCTTAAAAATGCGGAAGTAGCTCAGCTGGTAGAGCATAACCTTGCCAAGGTTAGGGTCGCGGGTTCGAATCTCGTCTTCCGCTCAAAATTCCATCCATAGATGGAATTTTTTGTTTAGTGACATACTGAGAATTTGTCGCCAAAAGCCCGGGTGGTGGAATTGGTAGACACGCAGGACTTAAAATCCTGTTCGCCGAAAAAGCGAGTGCGGGTTCGATTCCCGCCCCGGGCACA
>JBILSG010000070.1:0-9177 GCA_044372235.1 Chitinophagaceae bacterium | reverse complement strand
GTGATGGAAAAAAGATATTCAGAGGGTGGAAGAGGGACTGAAAGACTGTTCAATCCTTACCTTGATAACAGTTTACCGGGCAGAATGCAATACAACGACTTCTCCGGTAATGGTCCGGTTTTTACCATGACCAATACGCCGTACAATCCATTCCGACTGCCTATTGATCCCAAGTCAATTTTGAAAAATATTGCTGGTAATGTCCTCATTTTTTCCATGGATAGTTCCGGCGCACAACAGGAAGTACAGTTACTCAGAAAAACACAGGCAGAAGAAAATACATCTACCTTAATTTCTTATTATCTGTTGAAAAATGGTTCCGATTTAAAATTGTTATTCAATCAGAAGGAGAAGGCAGGATTATTACTGAATGCTGTTTCATGGAAAGCCGGTGAGCGGATCAGGCGATTGCCAACACTCAAAGACCTTCGGACAGACTATAGATATATGTCGAAGTTCGCCAAACAGATTGCAGTTAACGAATTGATTATTCCTTGCTTGAACAACAGTTTTCTGAGCTTTGCCAAAGTTCAGTTTTAATCAACTATTCGTTTTATTGAAACTTAACCGCCCAATTAAAATGGGTACTGAGCAATATATTGTTTTTTAAATCGTATTGCCAGATCAGTTTAATGCCAGGTAACCACCATTTTTTACTCCATGGAGCATAGAGCAGATAGCAATTGGCTCCTGCAGTAAGTTGTTGTTCGGGGGAGTTGTCAATTCTATATCCAGGATCAATAATCTGAATACCGGAACCCATATTTGAACTCACATCCACGACTACATAAGATTCGGGTACAGATGTACCCTGATACCGCCCTAAGATATTGAATCCAAAACACAGATTCCTGTTGATTTTTTGTCCAATTCCTGCCTGCAGCTGAATCCCCGCAGTTTGTAGCCTTAATGGTGAAAGTGTTTCCAGTTGCAATGTTGGTGCATCGAATGAATTGAGGAACTGATCAAATTTTTTATCAACGCCCCAGTACTGCTGAAAGCCACCGCCATACTGCAGGAACCATTTTTTGCCAATAGCTTTCATTCCTGTTATATCGAGGGAAAATCCATCAAGATCATGTTTGATGTGTCTGCTGTATCCACCGGAAATTTGAACAATTGGTTGTTTCTCATTTGAAGGTTGTTGTGCAAAAGTGGTTATTGTTAAACCCATTGTGCAAATAAAAATCAGGTACTTCAACATACATTATTGTTTTGTGTATTGCCAGCTTAATCCCAGTCCGGTTATGACATCACCCCTTGTATCATTCTGGAACCCAGCCTGGAACTGCAGTTTATTTCTTTTGGTGTTGAGGAGTTCAAGTCCAACTACAACCCGATAGCCCAATGAGAGGCCATTATAATTGCCATCTCTCAGGGTGAATGTTTGCATGTTTTGATTTCGCTGTACACTATATCCATTTCCTCCTGAATAAAACTGGTACCTCAGCAGTCCGCCCACTCCAATGCGCAGCGGTGTAGCGGGTACTGAGCCCAGCAGCGTTGGTGCTGTCTGGATCGCTGAGGTTATTTCGTAAACGGAACCTTGTCCAACAGGCAGAGCTGCAGATGGACCAACCAAAATATTCAGGTTAAGTGGTTGTACTACACTGCCTCCGTGCAGACTTACACCTACATTGTTATAGAAAGCGAAATACCTGTTGATGGTTTTTGAGAAGCCCCACTCCAGTTGCATTCCCTCCAGGTCGCCTGTTCCATGAAAAGAGTAAGCTCCGCTGTAGTGCCATGAGATTAGTTTTCCTGGTTTTGATTTTTGTGGAACACAAGTTAGGATGATCATGGTATCCTTATTTACTGATGGATAATGGTTGATGGGTTTGGGGGAAGTGATTTCAGACTGCCAAACGGGTTCAACAAGCGAAAGAGCTTTAAAAGGTAATTCCTGGCTTTGATATGCTTCTATAGGGTTAGCGGTGTTTTCTGTTTCAGATTGCATTAACTCATCAGCATATGCCTCCTTGAGTTTATGTTTTTTACCTGTTGTTTTTACAGGATTCGATTCAGAAGCTTTATTGCTGGGATTTTGAACTGATACATCATTCAACTGTGTTGTTTCTTGTTGACCTTGTGCGCGCTCAGCAATCTCAGCTGCAGGAAGTTGATTTGCTTTTGAAGCTGATTGTTGCTGATGGGTTTGTGGATTATCTGGTTTGATTTTTGGTGTTTGTTGCTCTGGGATAATACTGATAACGCCGGCTAAAATGGAGAGCGGAAATAGCCAGAAAAGAATTCTCCTTTTTCTCTTTCTCGCATCTAGCCTGGAGTTGATGGCATGCCAAACCCGATCGGGAGGATCCTGAGTGAAGGAGGACAGGATTTCCTGCGACTGTTTTTTAAATTTATCATTATCCATGGCTGGATTATTTAGATTTTTGTTGAAGTACATTAACCTGTTTAGCCAGTAAAGCTCTTGCTCTGAGGTATTGGGAACGGGAAGAAGCAGGCTTGATGCCCAGCACCTTTCCGATCTCTTCGTGTGTGTAACCTTCCACTGCATGCAGGTTGAAAACGATTCGGTAACCATCCGGCAGTTTTTGAATCAGGTATGCCAGTTCTTTGGCATCTAACTTGATTTCAGGATCCGTATCTGTAATAGGATGCAGTTCTTCAGGTTGATTGTCCCACGATGAAATCTGCATTTTCCGCTTGCGTATGGCATTTATGGCGCAGTTTACTACAATCCTTCTGATCCAGGCTCCGGGTTCACCTTCAGAACGGAATTGATCCAGGTTGCTGAAAACCCTGATGAATGCTTCCTGCAGCATATCTTCAGCTTCCTGAAGGCTTTGGGCATAGCGGTAGCAAACACCCATCATTTGCGGGGCGTACTCATCGTACAACCTTTTTTGGGCTGCCCGTTCCCCTTTCCTGCAAGCTTTGATCAGATCCTCGTTTTGCATCGTTTATACATCCATCTGACAAGTTAACGGATTCCAACGTTGCAGGTACCGTAAAAAATATTTTGTAGACTAAAACTTTAGTTTTAATTTCGACTAAATTATTAGTTATGAACAAAACCTTGACCAGGGCAGAAGAGCAAATCATGCAGGCGCTATGGCGATTGGAAGAAGGTGGTTATTTGAAAGATATTGTAGAAGCCATGCCTGATCCAAAGCCACATCACAACACGGTTGCTACGCTTCTAAAGATTTTGGTGGAGAAGGAAGTGGTGGGCATCAAAACGCCAAACCGATATAATTTGTACTATCCATTGTTGACGAGAGACGAGTACACTTCAGGTTCCATTGCTGGCATTACCAAAGGGTATTTCGAAGGCTCGTATAAAGAAGTGGTTTCTTTTTTGGTGGATAAAAAGAAATTATCGGTCGAAGACCTTGAACTTTTATTGAAGCAGATTAAAAAGAAAAAATAACACCATGTTACCTCTTTTCATTTACATCCTGAAGGCAATCCTGATATCAGGTATTTTACTCGGATATTACTGGATTGGTTTGCGCAACACAAAGTTTCATTATTATAACCGCTTTTACCTGGTGGGCACCATATTGTTGAGTTTGAACTTGCCTTTACTTGATTTAGAATGGTTCATTTTATCTACACCTGAATCAGCACCGGTTCGGCAGGTTGTACAATTTATTTATCAGTCTGAAACTGTCAACCTGCAGAACCGAGGTCTTACATGGGATCAAGTACTTGTATTATTACTCTCATTGGTTTCCGCAAGTCTGGTTATCCTGTTTGTAGTGGGTGTAATAAAGGTATACCTGCTCAAATCAAAAGGAAAAGTTACCGTGATGGAGCGTTTTGATTTTATTGAAACCGCATTGGACGAAGCTCCTTTTTCATTTTTCAGAAATCTTTTCTGGAGAAAAGACCTTCCTGTTCATGATGAGACTGGGCAACGGATGTTGAAACATGAGTTAACACATATAGAACAGTATCATACTTACGATAAGCTCTTTGTTGCTTTTACAACCTATCTTTTTTGGATGAATCCATTTTATTGGCTCATCAGAAAAGAATTGGAAGTGGTGCATGAATTCATCGCAGATGAAGAAGCTGTTGCAGGCGAGGATGCTGCTGTGTTGGCTGAAATGTTATTAAAGGCTCATTATCATTCAAATAGTTTATCTGTTGGACAATCATTTTTTTATTCATCCATTAAAAGACGCATTATTATGTTGACCTCATCAAAAAAAGTCAGTTACAGCTATGCAAGAAGAATCTTTGTTCTTCCCGTAGCCATTGCAATTGTTGCATTATTTTCCTTTACCATCAAGGATCAATTCAATCAAAAATCTCAAAGTCAATTAACTGAAGAATCAATTTTACAAAATCAACTTGATTCCATCCCAGCAAAGTACCGTGATCCTAAAACGGGAAAAATCAAAGGCAGTTTTCAAATTGATATCGATGGAGATATAGCCATTTTTAAAGATGTGAAAACAAAAAAGAAATTGTTTGAGGTTCCACTGAATGAATTGGGTGGAAATAAGCCTGCAGATCGTATAGAGATGGTTTTTGCAGAAGAAATGGCATCTGGATTTCCAATGGATAATTCGAGTAAATTTATTTTCATTGCTGATTCTTCTGCGCCAGGAAAGCAAATCAAGGAAGAGAAGAAATTTATAGTTATCACAGATGGAAATGCTACACTCGACACAGTTCTTTTGATGAAAGAAGGGTTTCCCATTCCACCTATACCGCCAGTTCCTCCAGCTGGTCCGGGAAATCCTATTATTATCATCAATGGCAAAGAAGTATCACCTGCTGATTTAAAAAATATGGATCCATCTTCAATCAAAACAATTGATATCAGAAAAGAACAGCAAGGTGCTAAATCCTCTACTACAAAAATTGTCAGAGTTGAAGCAAGTGGAGCAAAAGTTGAACCTGGGAAACAAGTGTTTGCAATAACCATGGATAGTACAAATCATAAAGGAGGACAGGTATTCATCAAAACCACTGATGATCAGGTTGCTGAAAAAATGGAAAATGATCCTAAAGCCTTGACTTTTACAGCAACAGATAAGGATGGTAAAAAAACCTACACATTTGTGCAAAAATCAACAGTTAGAACTGAGTTGCCAAAGGATGTTTTGTATATCATGGACGGTAAAGAGATTTCTGAAAAAGACATGAAAGACCTTTCTCCCAATATGATTCAGTCGATCAATGTATTAAAGGGCGAATCTGCCAAGGCTTTGTACGGTGAAAAAGGGAAGAATGGTGTGATAGTGATTAAGACAAAGAAATAATTCATGTAATCTCCCTTTTTTGAATTGGATTGCACATGGACTATGTATGGTTTAAGTAAGCGGCCTTTGGGCCGCTTTTTTTATAGCTTATCGTCTACAAATCACTTAATTTCATACTTAATAATTTTCATCATGGAATTGAAAGTATATCAGGTAGATGCCTTTGCTGAGAAACAATTTGGAGGAAATCCGGCTGCAGTTGTGCCCCTCGAAACCTGGTTGGATGCAGCCTTGATGCAACAGATTGCCATGGAACACAACCAGCCCGAAACAGTTTTCTTTGTGCGGGTAGGGGATGTTTATCATATCCGTTGGTTTACCCCTACCGTAGAAGTAGATATATGCGGACATGCCACCATTGCCTCAGCTTATGTTTTATACAACATCCTTGGTTATACCGGAGAACAGATCAATTTCTTTTCCCACCGCAGCGGTCCGCTTTCAGTATATAAAACCGGAGAATTGCTCACCCTGAATTTCCCAACGGATACCCTGAATCCTGTAGCGCTTGATGACCAGCTTAATCGCTGTTTTCAAGAATCACCACTGGAAGCCTACCGGGGCAGAAACGATTACATGGTTGTTTTCTCCAGTGAAGAGCAGATCAGGGAGATGCAGCCCAATTGGCAGCAGATTGCCACATTACAGTCGCGCGGACTCATCGTCACAGCCAAAGGTGATGAAGTCGATTTTGTCTCCCGTTGGTTTGGTCCGCAAAGCGGCATCAACGAAGATCCGGTCACTGGTTCTGCCCACACCACCCTCATTCCTTACTGGCGCGACAAACTGGGAAAAGATGAAATGACTGCCCTGCAGGTTTCCGACCGCTGTGGCAAACTGCATTGCGTTTACCGCGGCGATCGGGTCCTGATTAGCGGGAAAGCCAGGCTTTATTTGGCCGGTACGATCTATCTCTAGTGTCAGTATATTGGAATCTAGAAAATTGAATCTATTCTTTAAAGAATGGTAAAACTATAAAAATAGTTGTACGACTAAGTAAATAGTTATATGTTTGTACAACTATAAAAATAGTTGTAAATGATCAAGACACTTACCAAGGCAGAAGAGCAGGTGATGCAGGTACTTTGGAAGCTCCAAAGGGGTTATCTGAAAGACATCGTGGATGCAATGCCAGAACCCAAGCCACACAGCAATACAGTTTCCACTGTCATCAAGATTTTGATCGATAAGGGGTTTATTGATCACGAGGTGCATGGACGTGTGCATTGTTATTTTCCTAAAGTGAGTAAGGAAGATTATTCCGGATCAACCATCAAAAGTATAGTAGACGGATATTTTGAAGGTTCGTTTGCCGATGTGGTATCCTTCATGGTTCACCAGAAAGACTTGAAGGTTGCTGATCTGGAACTGTTGCTCCAGGAAATGAAAAACAAAAAATAGTATCATGGCTGCTCTCATCATTTATATGCTCAAAGTGCTGCTCTGTAGCGCTATTCTTTACGGGTATTATTTATTGGTTTTGAAGGATAGGCGGTTTCATTATTACAACCGTTTTTACTTGCTTGCCGTTGCCAACTTTTCATGGATGATCCCTTTGATAAAGATCAATTTGCAACCAGTTCAAGGATCTCTAAAATCTACTCCATACCAACTCGCGGAAATCATCGCTGACAACAATGGTGAGTTTGACGGATTGGCTGAGTCGGTTTCATCTTCTATGGATTGGACCCCAATTTTCTGGATGATTTTGGGTCTTGTCTCAACCATTGTTTTTCTGGGTTTGGTTCGTTCATTGATCAGGGTTTACCAATTGGTGAGGGCATATCCCATTCAACGCCTGAATGGTTTGAATCTGGTGATGACGGGTGCGATCGGAACGCCCTATTCTTTCTTTTCATTCATCTTCTGGAACAGGTCGATTGAGCTGGAAAGTAGGGTAGGTAAGCAAATGCTGGCACATGAATGGGTTCACTCTAAAGAAAAGCATTCTGCAGACAAATTGTTTATTGAAATGATGATGGTGGTTGGCTGGTTCAATCCAATTTTTTGGATACTCAAACGCGAATTGTACCTGATCCACGAGTTTATCGCCGATAGCCAATCCATCGAAAACCAGGACAGTAGCTTGTTGGCAGAGTTATTGCTCGCAGCGGCTTATCCCCAGCAACAAAATCGTCTTACACATCCTTTTTTCTTTTCACCGATTAAACGCAGAATTACCATGCTGAAAAAAAATGCCTTGCCACGTTTCAGTTATTTCAGAAGACTTCTTGTTATTCCAATTGTTTCAGCGTTGTTTTTGCTGTTTGCTTTTAGGAATTCCAATAGCGACAATCAATTGTTGAATCTTGACAAGCAATATGTGGTGGTATTGGATGCAGGTCATGGAGGAACGGATCCTGGAGCAAAGTCTGCAGCGGGAGACAAGGAATCGGATATGTCCCTTCAACTTGTTCAAAAAATTGTTGCTTTGAACAAAAATCCTCAAATCAGGTTTGAACTTTCGAGGGACAAGGATGAATATGTCAAGTTACAGGACAGGACCATTTTTGCAACCGATAAAAAAGCTGATCTCTTTGTTTCTGTGCATATCAATGGCTCACCCAACAAAAATACTAAGGGCTTACAGTTATATACACCAAGGGAAGGCTCACCAGCTTATTTAAAGAGCATTCCTTTGGCCAGCATCATGAAGGAAAGCCTCACAGATCTTTTCACCACCACCACTGTAAAGACTAGAAAAATGGGTATCTGGGTGTTAGACAAATCATCCATTCCTGCCATTATGGTGCACCCAGGATTTATTACAAATGAAAAGGATCTTGCCATTATCAAAACCAAACAGGAGGAGATCGCAGCTAAAATCTTGAGTGGCATTGAGAAATACCTTTCACAAAAGGAAAAAGGATTTGCATCAATCCCCGGTAAAGCGGATTAAAGAATTCGAGTATCAGTTTAAAGGGGCCTTGAGCCCCTTTTTTATTTTATAGAAATATTTTCTAAAAAATAGAAAAATATTCTAATTTTGTAAAAATCTGTGAGAATGGTTATTGTGTCTAAGGCAGTGCTTAGGGATTTCGCTGAAAAGTATCCAGAGGCAGCTGTTGCAGTCTTTAAGTGGTATGAGATAGTTAGTTCCTCTAATTGGAAAAACTTTTCTGAAATGAAAAATAGCTTCAATTCAGTTGATGCGGTTGGAAATGATCGATATGTGTTTGATTTGAAGGGGAACCATTTTCGGCTCATTGCATTGATAATTTTCAAAGTCAGGACTTTTTTATTCTTTTTATTGGCACCCACAGTGACTATGATCAACTGGAAGCGTCAAGCGTAACTTTTAAAAAGCATTGATCGATGAAATACAAAATCAATTCAAAAAAGGAATACCACCAAACCATGATTCAAGTCTATGACCTGATGAACAAAGGTGAACATTCACTTTCTGAAGATGAGTTGTCGAAGCTGTCCGTAATGGCTGAAGTAGCTGAAAAATATGAGAATGAGGTATTGGGTTTAGGAGTATTGAAAACGCCTAAAACAATTCCAGAAATGGTTGAGCTCAAAATGTTTGAACAGAAAATCTCTCAAACAACCTTGGCGGAAAAATTGGGATTTTCTCCTTCAAAGGTTTCTGAAATTCTTTCAGGCAAAAGAAAGCCTGATGTTCCTTTCTTAAAAGGGATATACGAACAGCTGCAAATTGATGCTGATTTTTTACTCAAACATGTTTGAATGCTTTTTTATGAAATTGATTAAATTCACACAATCATTGATTGAATGAACTGATCTGCTCATGAAAAAATATTGCACGCGTCCGATCCTATTCTTGTTGAGTCTGGTTGTAACAGCATTATCATTACTTGCTTCCAAACCGGAAAGCCTGCTGCCATGGATCAATGACAACTTTCAGCTGGCAGCAGCCAAAACCAAAGCCATGGCTGAAGCTTCAGGCGACAGCAGCCGGATTCCGGTGACC
>JBILSG010000373.1:0-2756 GCA_044372235.1 Chitinophagaceae bacterium | reverse complement strand
TCACTTACGTGAACAAGACCTTCAACACCAGGTGTGATTTCGAGGAACGCACCATAATCTTCAATGTTTACAACCCTTCCCTTGACATTTGCGCCTTCCACGATTTCAACTGGAAGAGTTTCCCAAGGATGAGGAGTAAGTTGCTTCAGACCAAGGCTGATTCTGCGCTTCTCATCATCAAAGTCAAGCACAACAACATTCAGTTTCTGGTCGAGCTTCAACACCTCTGAAGGGTGGTTGATTCTTCCCCAGCTGATGTCAGTGATGTAAAGCAAACCATCAACACCACCCAGATCAAGGAATGCTCCGAAATCTGTAATGTTTTTGATAGTGCCCTCGAGTACCTGGCCTTTTTCCAGCTTACCCATAATCTCTGCACGTTGTGCCTCAATATCACTCTCGATAAGTGCTTTGTGTGATACAACAGCATTCTTAATGGCCTCGTTAATCTTAACCACCTTGAATTCCATTGTTTTACCAACAAACTGATCGTAATCAGTTACAGGCTTCACATCGATCTGAGATCCAGGCAGGAATGTTTCCATACCCAGAATGTCAACGATAAGTCCACCTTTGGTTTTGCTGGTAACATAACCTGTAACAACTTCACCACTCTTATGCATTTCCACAATACGCTCCCAGGCACGGGTAATACGGGCCTGCTTGCGGCTGAGGTGCAAATGTCCTTCCCTGTCTTCTTTCTCCACAACCATCACTTCAACCACGTCACCTGTTTTAAGACCGTGTAAGTCCCTGAACTCGTTCAGTGAAACCAATCCATCGCTCTTAAAACCAATGTTGATCACTACGTCGGTCTTGGTCATGCCCACTACGGTGCCCTGAACCATTTCACCATCTGTGATCTGCTTAAATGTGCCCTCATAAACGGCATCATACTTGAGTTGCTCCTCGTTGTTGTAACGGGCAACGTTGCGCTTGTCAATGCTCCAATCGAAATCATCGTGTGCGGAGACTGTTGACGGATTCATTAGTGTGTTGTTTTCTTCCACTATAAATTTCCTCCTTTTGTTTGGATTTCAGGCTGTTTTGTCAACCTGATTTGGGGTGGCAAAGTTAGACAAAATAAGGATTATCAAGAATATTTTAACTGTTTTTTTCAAATTTACCTGCCCGCAATTGCCAAAATAGCACCAGCAAGTTTATCCAGGTCTTTTTTAGAAGTATAAACATTGGGAGTTACCCTTACACCATGTATATTTTCCCAGTTTATGGCTACGGTGTGAATTTTGTATTTTGAGAATAACTCACCGGAAACTTCCTCTGGTTTTTTGCCAGCAACGGCAATACTGGCAATAGCACATGATAAATGACTGCTTGCAGGCTGATTGAAAGAGATTTTCGGATGTTGCCTAACCTGGTCTACCCAGTAGTTTTTCAACATCCTCAGCCTGGCTTCTTTTCTGGGTGAACCCATGGTATCATGAAAATCAACAGCAGCTCCAATGGCCATTTCGGATGCAAATGACCGGGTTCCGAGTGATTCAAATTTGCGGATATCAGTGCCGTCGGGTTCATTGTTAGACAATAAAGCCCAGACATCCTTGATTTTTTCACGTCTGATATAGAGCAAGCCACTGCCAAAAGGTGCACTCAGCCATTTATGCAGTGATGACGCAAAGTAATCACACCCCAGATCAGGAATTTTAAATTCAAAATGAGCCAGCGTGTGTGCGCCATCAGCGATCACATCAATCCCTCTTTTATGTGCAGCATCTGCAATCTTCCTGACTGGCATAATTTGTCCGCACCAGTTGATCAGGTGGGTAACCATAACTACTTTTGTGCGCGGTGTAAATGCCTTAATGTACTGGGCAGCCAATATGTTTTCATCTTCCTCAGGCAGATTCAGATCTACCCATACTAACTTAATACCATCCCGCTTTTCACGCTGCTTCCAGGCATTGATCATGTTGGGATAATCCTGCTTTGTGAGAACGACCTCATCGCCAGCTTTAAGATTCAAGCCAAAAATGACGGTATTTAATCCCTCTGTTGAATTTCGGTTGATGGCAATCTCTTCCTTGTCGCATCCGCATAATCCAGCCAGTTTCTCTCTCAGCGGCTCTCTCCCCTGATCCAGGATCTGCCACATATAATAGGATGGCGCCTCGTTACAATACTGATAATACCGGATATGTGCGTCCTGAACAACTTTAGGCTGTGGTGCAACACCGCCGTTATTCAGGTTAATGATATTCGGACTAACAGTATACGCCTCCCTTATCCAGGACCAAAAATCTTCATCATCAACATGGCTAATCGGACCCTCAGCAGCAAGCATTTGCTTCACCTGTAAAGCCTCAGTTGCAAAACCCTTATCAACAGCGAATAAAAAAGGAAGTGCTGAAAAGGTTTTCAGAAAATTACGGCGTTGTGCATGTGCCATTTCAATAAAATTTAATTTCCTGAAGATATTGATTTTGCTGCAATCCATCCACTGCTCCAGGCATGTTGGAAATTATATCCTCCCGTTATCCCATCCACATCCATTACTTCTCCTGCAAAAAATAAACCCTTACACAGTAAACTTTCCATTGTAAGCGGATTAATTTCCTTAAGATCTACCCCTCCTGCTGTCACAAACTCTTCCTTGAAAGTAGTTTTACCGGATACGGTATACTGGTCAGCGGTAAGTACTTTGGATAAGGACACCAATAAGGGGTTACTTATATCTTTCCACCTGATTAAGTCCGGAAATCCTGCCTTGCTAATCAAATACAGCCACAGCCTGGTGG
>JBILSG010000372.1:0-2758 GCA_044372235.1 Chitinophagaceae bacterium | reverse complement strand
AATTCTATTGTCTACTGCTGTCCTTACTATTGAAGCAGATAGACACAACCAATGTTGGCAACTTGCAGGTGGCCTGGACTTACGCCTCTGAAGGGGGTGACTTCACCAAAGTGGGTACCATTCAATGCAATCCAATTGTTGTGAATAAGGTTTTATATGGTGTATCGCCACGGATGAAAGTCTTTGCCCTTGATGCGGCGAGTGGAAAGGAAATCTGGAAGTTTGACCCGGCAGATTCCTTGCAGAACAAAAGCTGAAGCAAAAAGGCATACCCGCAACCGGAAGAGAAAACTACGGTGGATCAGTCATTACTGCAGGCGGATTGCTGTTTATCGGCGCAACGGCAGACAATAAGTTCAGGGCATACAACAAGCGAACCGGAAAGCTGCTGTGGGAGACCACTTTACCAGCTTCAGGCGTGGCCACACCCGCTGTCTATGCAGTGGATGGCAAGCAATATGTGGTGATAGCCTGTGGAGGCTCCAAGTGGGGTGGTCCCAATGGAGATAGCTATGTGGCCTTCCGTTTGCCTGAATCAACCAGGTGATAAATTTCATTTTGATTTGAAAAGTTTTTTAAGCAGTTTTTCTATTTCCACAGCGTGGAAAAGCAAAGCTGCGCCGCCGATACAGATGAGCAATTCCTGCAATGTCAGTGGAGCTGTTTTCAGTATTTTATTGGCGAAAGGCAGGTAAATTACTGCCATTTGAAGGGCAAAAGTGAAGAGAACTCCCCATATCAGAGACATGTTGTTGAATAGTCCGCCTGAAATAACAAGACTCTTCTCCCTTTTGATGGCCAGCACATGAGCGAGTTGAGCAAGAGACAAGACGGTGAATACCATTGTTTGCCAATGTGTATTTTGACTTTTTATAGCCCATGCCTGAACTCCTAATGTTATTCCAGCCATACAAATGCCAACCCAGATGATGTGAAATCCGAGACCGCCGGCGAAGAGGCTTTCATCGGTTTTTCTTGGAGGCCTCGTCATGATATTCGGTTCTGATTTTTCTCCGGCAAGTGTTAGTCCGGGTATACCATCTGTTACCAGGTTAATCCACAAAATATGAATAGGCAGCAGCGGAACAGGTAATCCGAAGAATGGTGCTAGTAAGAGTGTCCATATTTCAGCGCTGTTGCAGGTCATGATGTATTTGACAAATTTTCTGATGTTGTCATAAATCCGCCTTCCTTCCTTGATGCCTTTAACGATGCTGGCAAAATGATCATCAAGTAAGATCATTTGCGCAACCTGTTTGCTTACATCTGTGCCGGTAATACCCATGGCTACTCCAATGTTGGCAGCTTTAAGAGATGGGGCATCGTTCACACCATCACCCGTCATGGCTACAAAATGTTTTTTGTGCTGCAGTGTGCGGACAATCCTTAATTTTTGTTCAGGAGATACCCTTGCATAGACCCTGATTTTTTCAATTTTTTCAGCAAAAACGCTATCAGTCATTTCGTTTAGTGCTTTCCCCGTCACAACCCATTCATCTTGTTCAATCAAACCTATTTCTGCAGCTATTGAAGCAGCGGTTTTGGGATGATCACCTGTTATCATAACAGTATGAATGCCTGCAGTTCTGCACTGTTGAATGGCTTCTTTAACTTCTTCTCTGGGAGGATCAATCATCCCAGTCAGTCCCGCGAAATGCAATTCATTTTCAATTTCTGTTAATACAGGATTTTCATCGAGTGATTCAATGATTTTGAATCCATAGGCAATAACACGTTTTCCTTCACCAGACAATTGCTCAACTTCATCATTAATCAGCACAGCGTTGTATTGAGGAAGCAGAATCTTACTCAGTGTTTCTGCAGCCCCTTTGGTGATTACGATGTATTTGTTTTGATACCGGTGGATTGTTGTCATGCATTTTCTTTCAGCATCGAAAGGAAATTCATAGACACGGGAATATTCATTGCGTGCATGATGCATGCTGGCAGTGCCATGTGTTTTCACATAAAACTCTGCCAGTGCAATTTCAGTTGGATCTCCTGTCCACTGCCCTTCACTATTTTTTTCTATATCATGATTCAGTGCTATGCAGAAATTCAGATTTGTTGTTTCCTTATGGAGGTGAATGTCTGACTGATGTGAGCTGGTGCTTACCACCTTCATTTTATTTTGAGTAAGTGTACCTGTTTTATCTGTGCAGATATAGGTAACAGAACCAAGTGTTTCAACTGCATTCAATTTTCTGATCAGTACATTTTTTGTTACCATTTTTTTAGCGCCTCTCGCCAGTGCGATAGTTATCAATGCAGGCAAGGCTTCAGGTATCGCAGCAACTGCAAGGGAGATGGCTGTAAGCAACATAACAACAGGATCTTCACCTTTGATGAATCCGATGGTAAAAAGAGCAACACAGATAAAGAGAATGACATAAGATAAATTTTTACTGAAATCAGCCATTCTTTGCTGCAGTGGCGTTATGCCTTCCTTGTGTTGCAGCATACCTGCTATTTGTCCGATTTTAGTATGCATGCCTGTTTCCACCACAATGCCTTTACCTCTACCTCCTGTAATTTGAGTCCCTTTGAAAGCCATGTTTGTGAGGTCTCCGGTACTGAGATCATCTTCTTTAAGTTGATCTGTTTTTTTTAATACCGGGATAGATTCGCCTGTAAGCATGGCTTCATTAATAAAAAGCAGGTTGGTTTCAGTCAGTCTGATATCTGCACCAACAATGTTACCGGCATCAAGGATGATCAGATCACCTGGTATTAAATTTTCTGCAATAATATTTTGGGG
>JBILSG010000371.1:0-2760 GCA_044372235.1 Chitinophagaceae bacterium | reverse complement strand
TAAAGGGCAAAATAGAGATACTGAAAAAGCAAAGAAGAAACTGCAACGTCAGTTTGAGGAGTTGGAATCGAAGATTGCAGTTTTGAAAACAGACAAAGCCAAAGCAGAAAATGCATTGGCTGATCCACGTATTTATTCAGACAAAAGCAAATTTCAGGAAGCGGAAAAGACTTATCAAGAAATCAACAGCCAGCTTACCACGCTTGAATTGCAGTATGAAAAGATTTTCGAGGAATTGATGCATTTGGACTGACATTATCCTTTCAAACAGGCATTTATGTGTCAGTCAAAACACCATATCAAATATGGGTGTCCCTGACATCCTGATCAATGCCAAAGAGTTATTACTCTTTCAGACAGGCATTGATGTGTCAGCCAAAACACCATATCAAATATGGTAGTCCTTGACATCCTGATCAATGCCAAACAGTCTTTTCAGATTTTAATTCCACAAAACAAATAAGGGCGGCCCTCCGGGCCGCCCTTTAACATTATCTCAATTTGATAGGATTAATATCCAGGATTCTGTACCAGTACAGATTTACCTTCCTTCTGAGAGTTCAGGATTTCATCCTGAGGGATTGGGAACAGGTTATGCCTTGGAAGGAAAACCTTACCTGCAAGATAGTTACGCTTGCTGAAAGTTCTACCGTTAACATCCTTTCCAGCTATACCCTCTTTAGCTACATAGGCATTGAGTACTTTCTCTGCAATACCCCAACGAACGAGGTCGAAGAAACGATTTCCTTCCATAGCAAATTCAAGTCGCTGTTCAAATCTTGTAGCATTGATGGCAAAGCCTTGGCCTTTTGATGCAAAAGTTCCAGCAGTATAAGGTTCAACCTTGTTGTTTACAATTGCATCCTGTGGAGCAGATCTCTTTGCCCTGTTTCTGATCAAATTGACATATGTCTCGGCTTGAGCCAGGTTACCCAATTCAGCTTCACATTCAGCTAACCAAAGGATAACGTGAGAGAATTTAATCAATCTGAAGTTATTGTTTACAGAACGTCTAGCAGTAGCATGGGTGGTTGAGTTCTCTTCGGAAAGATAATACATCCATTTTTTACCGCTGAAAGGTCCTGCGTAAGCCTGGTCACGAATCCAAGATGATCCTGGATGTGCACCCCAATCGAGGAATTTAACACCACGACGGCCAACTGTCCAATCCAAGCGAGTATCCACAGCAACAGAAACATCTAATGTATATGGCTGCGTGAAACCAATACCTTGGTCACTAGGAACATCTTCATTATTATATGTATCCTGGCTTCCATCAGCAGCATTGCCAATCATTGGCAAACCATTAGCATCAGTTTTGAAGGCATTTACAAGGTTATGTGAAGGCTGGTAAAATCCGCAGCATCCACGGCCAGGAGAGTTACCTGCATAAGGCCAATTCAGAACATCACCCTGATTACCATTACTACCGGTAGTACCATCATTAATTGAGAACTGAACTTCAAAAATAGATTCCCGGTTGTTATTGGTTACAGTTCTGTAATTGTCATGGTAGTTGTCTACTAAACTCTTACCAGAATTGTTGTAAACATCGAGCAATTCAGTTTTGGCAGCTGCCCATTTCTTTTGGAACAACATTGTCTTAGCAAGGTAAGACTTGGCAGCCCAACGTGTTGCACGACCCTTTTGTGCTTGAGTAGCAGGCAGGTTATCGGCAGCAAATTTGAAGTCAGCTTCAATTTGGGGCCAGATGTCAGTTGTATTGGGTACCAGAACGCCAGATGGATCACTGCTCTTGTAGGTCTTCTCATCTATGTAAGGAACATTACCCCACATGATTTTAGCCTGGAAGTGATAGTGCGCTCTTAGGAAACGTGCCTGAGCGATAACCTCTCTTTTTTCAACATCAGACATGTCCTTAACATCCGGATCATTTACAGTAATGATGACCTCGTTACATCTAGCAACCCCGTCATAAGAATGCTGCCATTTTCCACGAAGGTGGGTGTTATCAGAAACCCAGTTATACTGTTCAAGGAATGATTGCTCAGGTTGGTCACCAGCATCTGTACCCTTGTATGCATCATCAGATACTACTCCACCGTATACCCAGTTGGAAACTGCAGCATGCCAGCCTGTTGTACCAGAACCAATACCGTCCAGAAGTGAATAAGCACCAATGAGAAGTGCGTTTACGCCAGCCTTGCTTTTGAGCTGAGCAGCTGTAGCAACACCCTGAGGGGCCACATCAAAGAATTTCTGGCAACCAAAGGTCATAATCATGACCAAGGGAAGAAGTAGAAATTTTAATTTTTTCATATTAGTCAATTTACGATTTTCTTTAATTAGAATTTAAGGCGAACTCCAAGGAGATAAGACTTTGCTACAGGATATGCTCCCTCATCTATACCCATGTGAATATCCTGGTTATCATTTCCTGATGTACGGAGGTTGATATCCGGATCAAGACCAGTGTATTTGGTGAGTGTAAGAATGTTCTGTCCCTGGATATAAATCTGAGCACCTGAAATTCCAACTTTCTTCATCCAATTGTTTGGAATAGAGTAAGTCAGTTGTACATTTCTCAAACGAAGGTAAGAACCATCTTCCAAGAAGTAAGAGGATACCTGCTGAGAGGAAGCGTCACTTGAATTCAGGCGGGGAAGTTTGGGATTAGTTGAATTTCCATAAGACTCATACAACATTCTCTTAGACCTGTTACCCTGAAACACGTTGAAATCTGTCCAGTAACGAACATAGTTGAAAATTTCGTTACCCTGAACGCCTTGAGCAAAAACA
>JBILSG010000370.1:0-2761 GCA_044372235.1 Chitinophagaceae bacterium | reverse complement strand
CCACAATGATGAAAAGGCGGCGTTAATCGGACAAAAAGGCAAGCCTGAAGCTTACTATTTCCCACCACAGCTCAACAACCACGGCGGTGATTTCCCCTATACCTTCATCGGCATTGCCCCCGGTACGCCAAAAGAAGTAATCAAGGAATGTTTGATGAATTTCACCAAAGGCGACAATAAAATCACCAACTACTCCCAGGCTTACAAGTTGGAGCCCGGCACTGGCTGGGACGTACCACCCGGACTGCTTCACGCACCCGGCAGCATGTGTACCTACGAGCCACAGAAAGCATCTGATGTATTCGCCATGTACCAATCGCTTGTAAATGAAGCCATCATCCCCGAAGAATTACTTTGGAATGGCACCCCCAAAGAAAGTATTGGCGATTACGACGCACTGATGGAGGTAATAGATTGGGATCTCAACGTTGATCCAAACATGATGGCCAACCGTTTCATGGCCCCCAAACCGGTTCATGACCCAGAAAGCATGAAGGCGCAGGGATATACAGAAAACTGGATCTGTTACAAGTCGGCCGACTTCAGCGCCAAGGAACTGACTGTGTTCCCAGGTCAAACCGTAACCATCACGGATGCGGCGGCCTACGGCATCATTGTGATGCAGGGACGCGGCACCTTTGGTATGTGGGAAATCGAAACACCTGCACTGATACGGTACGGACAACTCACCAACGATGAGTTCTTTGTGAGTGAACAGGCTGCCCAAGCTGGTGTAAAGATTGTCAACACCTCTTCGACAGACCCTATCGTCATCCTCAAACATTTTGGACCCAATAACCCCGATTTAGCACTCTAACCAACCATACATGCAACATTTCAAAAAAAACGGCAAACTCATTTGGATAAGTTTGTTCATTGCCGCCGCAGGCTTTCTCGCGTTCATGCTACCCGCCTCTAACCAGTTGAAAATCAGCAAAGGAACGCACATCATGCTCATTGGCAACAACCTCGGTTCCAGGATGATGGAAGCCGATTTTTTTGAAACTGAAATGCAGTTGCGCTATGCAGACAGCATGCTCTACATCCGCAACATGTGCGATGGTGGTAATACACCGGGATTTCGTCCGCACTCCGGCAGGAATACCCCCTGGGCTTTCCCCGGCGCGGAAAAATTCCAGACAGAACTGGCAAAACCAGCAGACATGGAAGGATTTGTGGAGTATCCTGATGAGTGGCTGTCCAAACACCAGGCAGACATCATCATCGCTTTCTTTGGATACAACGAATCCTTCCAAGGTGCTGCCGGCTTGGCCAACTACAAAGCCGAGTTGGATGCCTTCATCAAGCATACACTTGCCCAGCGCTACAATGGCAAAACGGCACCACAGCTGGTGCTGGTTTCCCCCATCGCCTTTGAAAACCTTTCCGGCAAATACGACCTCCCCAACGGCATGGTGGAAAACCTCAACCTGAGGGTTTATACCCTTGCCATGAAAGAAGTGGCCGCTAGAAACAAGGTGCTCTTCATTGATGCCTTTACAGCCAGTAAACCCTGGTTGGATGACCCTTCCAGTGAACTAACCATCGACGGGGCACAATTGACCAATGCAGGCTACGCCCGCTTCGGGCCCTTCCTGGCAGATGAAATTTTCGGAAAGAAAAACAGTACCAGTCAGCACCGCGATGCCGTTTATGCCGCTGTTACAGAAAAAAACTGGATGTGGCACAACGACTATAAAATCCCCAATGGCGTGCATGTTTTCGGAAGAAGGTACAATCCTTTCGGACCAGACAATTACCCAGCAGAACAAAAGAAAATCAGGGAGATGACCCTGATCAGGGATACCGCAATCTGGCTCGCAGCCAAAGGCATTCGGATGGATGTTGCAGCAGCTGATGCCCGCACATCATCGCTGCCCCCGGTCAAAACCAATTACAGTCCGAAAGACAAAAACGCGGAGCTGCGTTACCTTTACGGACAAGAAGCCTTGGATAAATTTACAGTTGCCCCAGGCTATAAAATAGATCTTTTTGCATCTGAGAGGGAATTCCCAGACCTTGCCAATCCGGTGCAAATCTCCTTTGACAACAAAGGTAGACTTTGGGTGGCTGTAATGCCCACCTACCCCCATTGGAAACCAGGAGACCCCAAACCAAATGATAAACTGATCATCCTCGAAGACACCAACAACGACGGAAAAGCAGACAAGCAAATCACCTTTGCAGACAATCTACAGCTACCCCTTGGTTTTGAACTTGCCCCTGAGGGTGTCTACCTCTCTCAAGGTACCAACTTCATGCTCCTCAGAGACACCAATGGAGACGACAAAGCAGATACCCGTGAAGTTTTACTCAGCGGATTTGACGACCATGATACCCACCATGCCCACCACGCTTACACAACCGACGCCTCCGGCGCGATTTACATGGGGCAGGGCGTTTTCCTGGCCAATGATATTGAAACGGCCTACGGGCCTGTAAGGGGCACCAATGGCGGTTTTTTCCGTTATGACCCCAAAAAGAAAAAACTTGATCGCATTGCACAGGTATCCATTCCCAATCCCTGGGGAATTGCTTTTGATGCGTGGGGACAGGTTTTCTATGCAGAAACATCCGGTCCGGATGTAACCTGGATGCTTCCCGGTACCATCAAGCCACGTTATGGCGTGGCAACACCGAAGGGAGCCAGCATCATAGAAGAAAAACACCGGGTAAGGCCTACCTCCGGATTGGAATTTGTCTCTAGCAGGCACTTCCCGGATGAAGTTCAGGGTGATATGCTCATCAACAACACCATCGG
>JBILSG010000069.1:0-9237 GCA_044372235.1 Chitinophagaceae bacterium | reverse complement strand
ACTCAAGCTGCATCCGATCTGTGACGAAACACATGCAGTGAGCCTTTCTTCTGTTGGGATCAGGACACCCTCGATTTTATGGCCGTCGTGGGTTTTGAACCGGGACTTGACAGTTCCATCTTCACTGTACTGGGTGGTATTTACACTCAAGGAGGGGAAACTGAATTTTTCTTCCAGCTTCGTCCTGAGTTCTTTGGAGAGGTTGGACATCGA
Organism: Chitinophagaceae bacterium; assembly: GCA_044372235.1. GTDB lineage: Bacteria > Bacteroidota > Bacteroidia > Chitinophagales > Chitinophagaceae > Pollutibacter. The sequence continues at coordinate 9,024 of JBILSG010000069.1, read as the reverse complement.
CTGAAAATCAAAGGCATGCTTTTGCCATAACCATTCCCATATTTGCTGAAGTCTAAACTTCTTCTCTCCTATTGACTCTAGATATTCACCGATTTCCTGTTTGGTAAAACTGCGGATATTCGGTTTACTTAACGTTGACATAATGTAAAGATAGTGAATAGTGTTTAGTGTATCGCAAATTGCGGTTGTGGGTTGTGGGTTGTGGGTGTTGGGTGTTGGTTGTGGGTTGACGGTTGTTGGATGTAACTTGTCACTAGTCACTTGTCACTTTTCCCTCATCCCTTTCCCCTCTTCCCTCATCCCTCATCCCTTCCCTCTGGAGAGTTTCCCTTTCCCAAACCTGTTTTTGACACCATCAATGGCGGCATAAAGATTTGCTTTTTTAACCCTGTTCTCAAAAATATCCGTTTGAACAGAGGCAGCAGTGAGGTCGCTGAAACGAACCCCTATCAGCCTCACCTGCTGTTTGCCATCATAAAGCTGACGGAACAGATCTCGAACTATCCTGATGATCTCATCATCATAAGAAGTTGATTTGATAGCAACCTGTTTAGTATGGGTTGAGAAATCAGGATACCTGATTTTTACAGCAACACATCGGGTCATTTTCTGCTCTTCACGCAACTCAAAACCCAGCTTTTCTGTCATGCGCAGTAGTTCTGCCTGCAGGTAGTCCTGATCGGCTGTATTTTCAAAAAAAGTATGTTCCGTTGAAATAGACTTTGACTCATGTGTGGTATGGATGGTACCTGCATATACTCCTGTAGCCTTCTGTGCAAGTATTTCCCCGTATTTTCCGAAATATTTTTCAAGCAGCTGAACCGGGAATGCAGCAAGGTCACTGATTTTGATGATTCCCAATGCATTTAGGTTTTTCAGCATGTGCTCTCCTACGCCAGGAATCTCGCCAACCGGAAGCGGTCCCAAAAACTCCTGTTCACATCCAGGCAGAACCTGCAGGTACCCGTTAGGTTTGGCTGCATTGGTAGCCATTTTGGCCACCATTTTACCGGAAGCCAGACCAAATGAAATTGGCAAACCGGTAGTTTCCATGATTTCCTGCCTCAGGTTTATTGTCCATTGCAGTGGCTCAAAAAAACGATCCATCCCGGTCAGGTCAATGTAAAATTCATCTATCGAAGCTTTTTCAAAAACAGGTGCCTTTGCAGCAATGATATCAGTGACCCATTGGGAGTATTTACTGTATTGCCCGCGTGTTCCTTTCATAACAATGGCATGCGGACAAAGTACCGTTGCCCTTGCCATCGGCATGGCAGAGCGGACGCCAAATTTACGGGCTTCGTAACTGCAAGTACTTACCACTCCCCGCTCCCTTGATCCACCCAGTATCAGGGCTTTGCCAACCAGGGAAGGATCCAGAATTCTTTCAACTGATACGAAGAAAGCATCCAGGTCAAAATGTGCAATATAGGTTTGTTGTGGTTTCACGGGAGGGAACTATCCCTCAATTTAAATAAATATCCAACAGTCCCTCTGGTAAAATCAGAAAAATCTTTTCTTTCTTATGATCAATTCCCTCAAGCGTGCTTTCGTTAATGGGAACAAGGACTTCCTTACCGTCTATTTCCAGCCTGAGGAGAATCTGAAGGGGTTGTTCGATTACCTCCAGCACTTTACCCAAAGCCTTTTTACCGTCAAATACGGTAAAGCCAAGCAGTGAAATTGGAGCAGAAGCGGACGCTGTCTTTTTGACATCAGTTTCGGGGAGCCAGACTTTCTTTTTGACAAACCTTTTGGCTTTTTCTGGGGAGTCAACACCTTCAAAGGCAACAAGCCATTCGTTATCCGACTTGAGTCTTACACCAGATACAAAATAAGGTAAAAACTTACCCTCCAGCTCTTCAATAAACAACGCTGTAATACCTTCCAGGCTTGAATCTTCACCCAGGTGATGCTCAAGCACCAGCTCTCCTTTTATTCCAAAGGTTGCTGCCAGCTTTCCAATACTGAGAAAATTATCCATAGTACAAAAAAAGCCCCGTTAAAAACGAGGCTTTATAAAGTGTTGCAATTGTTTTATTCTGCGGAACCTTGCTGACCTTCAACAGGTGCAGCATTGTTTGGACGCCTCATCGGGGTGCCACGACGCCTTTCACGACGCTCACGAGCTGCTGCTTCCTGACGAGCCCTGAATTTTGCTTCCTGCTCCTGATGCCATACTTCAAATTTGGCCATAGCAGTAGCATCATCAAACAAACCGAGTGTTACACCACGAAGCAAATGCTTGAGGTAAAGGACACCTTTGGTTGAAAGGATTTTACGAACAGTGTCAGTAGGCTGTGCACCGTTGTTAAGCCATTCGAGGGATTTTTGACGATCAATTAATACAGTGGCAGGATGTGTGAGGGGATTGTAAGTTCCAATTTTCTGGATAAACTTACCATCACGAGGTGCACGGGCATCAGCTACTACAATGAAATAAAATGGACGCTTCTTGCTTCCATGACGTTGGAGTCGGATTTTGACAGCCATAAAAAATTAAAATTTTTAGTGGGTGGTTAGAAAATAATTTTTACTATAACGGACTGCGAAGGTAAATAGTATTGAGAATATAAACAAATGATTTAGCGTCTGCCCCCCATTCGTGGCATTGCAGGCATGTTAGCCATACCTTTCATCATTTGTTTCATTTGCTCAAACTGTTTAAAAAATTGATTCACTTCATTCATATCCCTGCCGCAACCTGAAGCGATGCGTTTTTTGCGAGACATATCGATTACATCCGGATTGGCCCTTTCAAATGGGGTCATAGAACTTATGATGGATTCCACACCTTTAAAAGCATCATCACTGATATCAATATCTTTCATAGCCTTACCCATTCCCGGAATCATACCCATCAGGTCTTTCAGGTTACCCATTTTCTTAATCTGCTGCAACTGATCGTGAAAGTCCTGAAAATCAAACTGATTTTTCCTGATCTTTTTTTCCAGCTTTTTCGCCTGCTCCTCATCAAACTGAGCCTGAGCACGCTCTACAAGGGATGTGATGTCTCCCATTCCCAGAATACGCTGTGCCATCCTTTCTGGATAGAAGACATCCAGGGCTTCCATCTTTTCGCCATTGCTGACAAACTTGATGGGTTTTTGAACAGTATATTTGATGGAAAGAGCAGCACCACCTCTGGTATCACCATCCAGCTTGGTTAGTACAACACCGGTGAAATCAAGGCGCTCATTGAATGAACGGGCTGTATTCACCGCATCCTGTCCGGTCATGGAATCCACAACAAAAAGGATTTCCTGAGGTTTGAGTGCTGTTTTCAACCCCGCCACCTCATTCATAAGTACTTCATCGATGGCTAGTCGGCCTGCAGTATCTACAATAAGTACATTTTTATTGGTTGCCTTGGCCTGCTTGAGTGCATTTTCAGCAATCTGGCGGGGATCTTTGTTATCTGGTTCAGCATATACATCCACTCCTATCTGTGTTCCAAGGACTTTGAGCTGGTCAATAGCTGCGGGCCTGTATACGTCTCCAGCTACCAAAAGCGGGGACTTGCCTTTCGCCTTGAGGTAGTTTGCCAGCTTACCGCTGAAAGTAGTTTTACCTGAACCCTGCAGACCGGCAATTAAAATAACTGCAGGATTTCCCGATGCGTTAAGTTCGCTCGCGGCACCACCCATCAATGCGGTCAGCTCATCCTGAACAATTTTAACCATTTGCTGTCCCGGACTAACTGCTGTCAGCACTTTTTGACCAACAGCCTTATCACGCACCTTATCTGTAAACTCCTTGGCTATTTTGAAGTTAACGTCGGCATCCAGCAATGCCTTGCGGATGTCCTTTACGGTATTGGCGATGTTGAGGTCTGTAATTCTTCCTTCGCCTTTGATTTGCTTAAAGGCTGATGCTATCCGCTCACTGAGATTTTCAAACATAAAAAAAACTTTGCTTGGGGAAGCAAAGTTAGTGATTAATTTAACTAAAGGAAGGTTCGCAGCCGCATTGAGTTGGTATGCTGCCTAAGGGTCTCCAGTGCTTTATCCCGGATTTGCCTTACACGCTCCCTGGTCAGGTTGAATTCGGCACCGATATCTTCCATACCCATTGGTGTATCCCTTCCGATACCATAAAGGTAACGTAACACTTTTTGCTGTTTTTCCGGCAGACTATTCAAAGCGAGTTCAATCTCATAGAGCATAGACTCGTTGTTACTCTCTTTATCTGTAGGTTCTGCATTTTTATTTTCCATGATGTCAATCATGCTGCCATCGCCGTCTTCATCCATGGGAGAATCAAGACTCACATGACGGTTGGACAAACTCATTGTAGCTGAAACATCATCCAGTTCAATATTGAGAAACGCTGACAACTCTTCTGCTGTTGGCTCCCGCTCAAACTCCTGTTCAAGCTGTTGTGTTGCCTGTGCAACCTTGTTCCTGATACCCACTTTGTTCATGGGAATTTTGACAATCCTGGACTGCTCTGCGAGCGCCTGAATAATGCTTTGCCTAATCCACCACACGGCATAGGAGATAAACCTGAAGCCCTTTGTTTCATCGAATCTACCGGCTGCCCGGATCAATCCCATATTACCCTCATTGATAAGATCTGAAAGCGACATGCCCTGATGCTGGTACTGCTTCGCTACAGATACCACAAACCTGAGATTGGCTTTTGTAAGACGTTCAAGGGCCTGCTGATCACCTTTCCTGATTAACTGGGCTAATTCAGCTTCTTGTTCTGCAGTTACCATTTCAACTTTGCTGATTTCCTGCAGATATCTCTCCAGACTTGGGGATTCACGCAGGGTAATAGATCTTCCGATACGGAGTTGACGCATGCTCATGTGGGTAAGGATTTAAAAATTCAGTTTTCAGAATAGGTTACCTCTAAAACGGAGGTTTTGCGAAAATATTGTTAAATAGCTGCGTTAATGTAATAAAGGCCATGAAAATACCCTTGTAACTAATTGATTATCAACGCTGTGAAAATAAACAAGATTTTTGGGGAAAATACCGGCAAAAAAGTTGGAAATAAACACCAAATTATATTTTTTCGGTAATGATATTTTTCTATCATTGCAGGGTGCACAGCATAATTTGAAAGATCCTGTGATAAAATTATAGATATGAGTAAACAATTGTTTTCAATAGAGTATCCTGTAAGGTGTTCCCCCAATATCCTTTTTGAATTCCTGTCAACACCAGCTGGCTTGCAGGAATGGTTTGCAGATAGGGTTGATGAAAGGGACTCGGTATTCAGCTTTTCCTGGAATGGTTCTACCGAAAAAGCAGAGGTAATTGAAATGGAAGAAGATAAATTCATCCGCTTTCACTGGCTTCATGCTCCGGAAAACGAATATTTTGAGCTTGCCATTGAAAAATCAGAAGTGAGCAGTCAGACTATCCTGGTCATCAAAGATTTTGCCGAGAAAAAGGAAATAGCTGATCAAACACGTTTATGGGGCGTTCAGGTTCATGATCTGTTCCACAGGCTGGGTAATTAATGATGTTGAAAAAACTCGACAAACTCATTCTAAAAGCATTTATTGGTCCTTTTATCGCGACCTTCTTCATCACACTTTTTGTGCTGGTGATGCAGTTTTTTTGGAAATACATCGACGATCTGGTTGGCAAGGGACTTGAATTCACCAGTATTCTGGAGCTGACAGCCTATGTGTCCATCACAGTAATTCCCTATGCCTTGCCAATATCCATCCTCCTGTCATCGATCATGACGTTTGGAAACCTTGGTGAAAGCTTTGAACTTGTTGCTATAAAATCAGCCGGCATTCCACTCCTCCGGTTCATGCGCCCCCTGCTTGGTGCAGCTTTTGTGATCAGCATCGGCGCATTTCTGATTGCCAATTATTTTATCCCCATAGCCAACCTGAAATATACCACCATGATTTATGATATCAGGGTGGCTAAACCTGCTTTTGATATCAAAGAAGGTATCTTTTACGACAAGATTCCGGGGTATGCCATCAAGGTTGGTAAAAAAGACAAAAACGGTAACGATATCAGCAATATCGTGATTTATGAAAACCAGTACTCCCTGCAAGATAACCTGATTACGGCCGAAAAGGGCACCATGAGAATCAGTGATGATAAGAAATTTCTGGAATTTGACCTAGTAAACGGGTGGCGCTATCAGGAAAAAGGGCCATATAACACCGTTGAAACAGATTATTACAGGCTCGGCTTCAAAACCTATAAAAAAGTATTTGACCTCAGCAGTTTCAGTGTTTTGAAAACACCAGACAGCATGTTCAAAGGGAGTTATGAGATGCTGAATGTGCGTCAACTGGCTAAGTCAAGTGATTCTGTTAAAAAAGAACTCAGCAAAATCAAAACGGACAGGATGAAAAGGGAGGTAACCCCTTATTTCCTGTTTGGCAAAAACTTTGAAAAAGGATGGAAAGCCAATACCTACAAACTCGGTAAAGGTAAAAAGACATATGGAGACCTGATTCCTGATTCTGCACTAAACATCACTTACTCGAAAGGTGCAGACAAAATGAACCTGATCAAAAACTCGCTTGAAATCATCAGCTCTGAATACAAACAAGTCAGCTTTCAAGACAAACTTTTCAACATCAACTGGCATAAGAAATTTGCGCTGTCTTTTGCCTGTATGGTGCTTTTCATCATTGGGGCTCCGTTAGGGTCAATCATCAGAAAAGGCGGACTAGGTATGCCCTTGGTTATTGCAGTGGTGTTCTTTCTGATCTTCCACCTCCTGAATATGTTTGGTGAAAAATTTGCCAAACAGGAAATTCTCTCTCCTTTCTGGGGAATCTGGATGCCCAGTGTGGTTCTCCTTCCTATCGGGATTTTCCTGGTCTACAAAGCCATGAACGACTCCCAGCTTTTTAACAATGAGTCTTACTTCAACTTCTTCAGGAAATTCAAAAGGAAGTCCAAAGCAGATTAAATCACTTTTTAAATAAACCAACCATGGAGATCAATCAATCCCGCAGAAAGTTCATCGGTAAAGGACTTAAAGGCACACTTGCGCTCGGACTGGCATCACAACTTCCGGGGGAATTGATGGCTTTCAATGGCAGTTACCAGTCAGGCTTTACGCAAACACCCCTGCCCTATAGTTTCAACGCGCTGGAGCCATACATTGATGCCCTGACGATGGAAATCCATTATACCAAGCATGCTGCGGCTTATGCCAAAGCACTCAATGAAGCAGCAGTTGCAGAATTCAAGGGAGAGGCACTCAGTCTTGAATCGGCTCTGGCCAAAACTTCAACGTTCTCAACCAAATTCCGCAACAATGGCGGTGGACATTATAACCATGAATTTTTCTGGCAAAGCATGCAGGCTCCCGGAATGGCTTTACATGAAGGGTTGCTTAAACAAGCCCTCATCAGCGCTTTCGGAAGCTTCGAAAACTTCAAAACGAAATTGAGTGAAGCTGCGATGACCAGATTTGGCAGCGGATGGGCCTGGCTCTATGCTGATAACCAGAAAAAACTTCAGATAGGTTCCACTCCCAACCAGGATAACCCACTGATGGATCTATCTGCAGTTAAAGGAACACCTATTCTCGGATTGGATGTTTGGGAACATGCCTATTACCTGAAATACCAGAACAAAAGAGCTGAATATGTTGGCAACTGGTTTAACCTGATCAACTGGAAGGTTGTTGAGAAAAGACTTACGGCGATCGGCTGATGTTGGGGAACCCCCTAAAATAGGTTCAGCCTCTGTAAAAACCTTCCGTACATAAGACGGTCGGATTCACAAAGGCTGAAATATGACACGCAATCGTTCATCAAATATAGGTATGGTTTTGAAATGGAAAAATTTTTTTGTTAAATTTTTGAAAAAACTAATGTGTAACTAAAACACAAACTCGTCATGAAAACATACATATCAGACAACCAAAAAAGATTTCTTGAAGAATTGCTTGCCTTGCTGCGCATACCTTCCATAAGCGCAAACAGTGAGCACAAGCAAGACATGCAAACATGCGCTGAAGCAGTAAAAGATTCACTTCTTGCAGCCGGAGCAGACAAGGCCGTAATCTATGAAACACCTGGCCATCCCATTGTATATGGTGAAAAGATTACCCATCCCTCCTGGCCTACAGTGCTTGTATACGGACACTATGATGTTCAGCCAGCTGATCCGTTGGAACTATGGCACAGCGCCCCTTTTGAGCCAACAATAAGAGACGGCAAAATATTTGCCCGTGGAGCATGCGACGATAAAGGGCAGTTCTATATGCATGTCAAAGCCCTTGAAGTGATGGTAAAAAACAACCAGCTCAAAACCAATATCAAATTCTGCATTGAAGGAGAAGAGGAAATTGGCTCACCCAACCTGGCAAAATTTGTTGAGTCTAACAAGTCGCTTCTGCAATGTGACGTAATTCTTATCAGCGATACCGCCATGATTAGCATGGATACGCCATCTATCGATACTGGCGTGCGCGGACTGAGTTATATTGAAGTGGAAGTGACTGGTCCGAATCGCGACCTGCATTCCGGGGTTTACGGCGGAGCAGTGGCAAACCCTGCAACAGTGCTTGCCAAAATGATTGCTTCCTGCCATGATGAGCAGAATCACATCACGATACCCGGCTTTTATGATGATGTTCTTGAAGCCAACAGTGCTGAAAGATCTTTGCTGGGGAATGCCCCGTTCGATGAAAAAGCGTACACCGAAGACCTGGGTATCCAGGCTGTTTATGGTGAAAAAGGTTATTCCACCAACGAAAGAACAGGAATCCGACCCACCCTGGAAGTTAACGGCATTTGGGGAGGTTATACAGGAGAAGGATCAAAAACAGTTTTACCCTCCAAGGCAACTGCCAAAATTTCTGCCAGGTTGGTCCCTAACCAGTCGTCTGCAAAAATAACTGCCCTACTCCTCGATTATTTCAAATCAATAGCACCCGCGGGTGTTACCGTAAAAGCAACTGAACACCATGGAGGAGAGCCTTACCTCACACCTATAGACTCAAAAGCTTATCAGGCTGCAGCCAAAGCGATTGAAAAATCATTTGGCAAAACACCAGTGCCTGTAAGAGGTGGAGGAA
>JBILSG010000369.1:0-2771 GCA_044372235.1 Chitinophagaceae bacterium | reverse complement strand
CGAGTGTTTTGTTTGCTTTTGCAACTGCTGGAGATGCTGCTGTAGCCAATTTAGCTACTTCACCAAACCATACCAGGTAAACAATGTAGAAGTAAGCAGCGCCGCTGATTACACCCCACAATACGCTCGAATCGCTGTAGATTGTTTCTCCGAAATAACCAGTAACAAGCATTACAACAGAAGCAAGGATAAGTTTCCAAAGCAGGCCTACAGTTCCGCCAGACTTTTTAGTGATGAGGTAGAATTCAACGCACATCAAAGGTACAGTGAGCAACCAGTCAACATAACGGAAGAAGGTTGGAGAATCACCGCCTGTTTCCAGGTTGTAACCCCTCATGTAGTAATAGTGTACAGCAGCAATGAACGTAATCAAGCCTGATACCAGAACAGATGTCCTCCATTCTTTTTCAGTATTGTTCAATTCAAAGAAGAAAAAAACTGAAGCAGCCATCATGGCCATGGTGCCAATGAAGAACGTAAAGGCTACATAATTGTCTGCTGCAATGGCAGCTGAAGCATCGAGAAAAAATGGACTCATTGTGTATAGTTTTGGTTAAGAAATGACAAGATTTATCCTACACACTTTATCAGCAATCGCAAGTTAAATTAACACGTTCTTTTTTAAATTGTTTAATATTTTTTAAAAAAAGTTTAAACTTTTTGAAAATTATCGTGTATTCCGAACACTAACTGCTTGATGAAATCTATTTTTTAAGTGTTGCAATTTTATCTCGAAGTATTTGATAATCAGGACTTATGAGCTCTGCATATTTAACTTTTTGCATGATGCTAAACAGCGCTTCCGGCAGGGTAATTTTCTTTTGGATTTCTTCTTTCACCACCTCCGGAAACTTTACAGGGTGAGCAGTTCCCAGTATAATTCCGGGTTTTTTGTCATTTTTGTTTTTCCATTCCTCCAGAGCTGCATAAGCTACTGCAGTATGGGGGTCCATGACATAATCAAGCTTATCCGCAGCCATTCGAATGGTTTTCCGGGTTAAAGTATCGCTGATTGAGAAACTGCTTATATTTTTTTTTAATTCAGCCTCGCGTCCTTTAAAGATTTCTTGAATTCTTGTGAAATTACTTGGATCTCCCACATCCATAGCGTTAGAAATAGTAGAAACGGATGAAACCGGCAGGTATTGGCCACTTTCGAGGTAGTTTGTAAATACCCTGTTGGCATTACAGGCAGCAATAAAATGTTGAACAGGTAAGCCGGATTGTTGGGCAACAAGTCCTGCGCAAAGATTTCCAAAATTGCCACTGGGCACAGCAATGACTGGCTGCTCTGCTTCACACCATTGCGACATACCTATGGCATAATAGATTTGTTGCGAAAGCCACCTGGAAATATTGATGGAATTTGAAGAAGTCAGGAGTATGCCTTTTTTGAGTTCTTCATCTTTGAAAGCTTCTTTAACAAGCCGCTGGCAGTCGTCAAAGTCACCTTGAACCTCAAGCGCATGGATATTGCCACCATGGGTTGTGAGTTGTTTTTCCTGAACGGGACTAACCTTGCCTGAGGGGTATAAAATGACAACTTCAGTACCTGCCACACCATGGAATGCATCTGCCACAGCGCCTCCGGTATCACCACTGGTAGCTACGAGTACAATGATTTTTTGTCCACCGGCAGCAGCGAATTGCCCCATAACCCTGCTAAGAAACCGGGCACCAAGATCTTTGAATGCAAGGGTTGGGCCGTGGAATAATTCAAGACACCAGTTTTCAGCATCAATTTTTCGTATCGGAAACTCAAATGCAAGCACCTCTTCCATGATATCAAACAAGGCAGTATAGGTCAGACAATCACCTACAAATGGTTGCATGATTCTGAAACCAATTTCTGCTTTAGACAGCAAGGGTAATGAGTCGACAAATTCTTTTTCCCATTTTGGAATTTGTGATGGAAAATAAAGTCCACCGCCGGGAGGCTGTCCCTCTAATGTCGCAGTTTTGAAGTCTGCCTTTTCTGAAGGATTACTGATGTTGTAGTAGATCATGATAACTTTTCTGTTATGGTGATGCCTCCTTTATTCAAGCTGGTTACGTAAGTCCTGAAATCAATTCCGATATTCCTGTAGATGTCCTGCATAACCTGTTCCACTTGCAATGCAGTCTCGTGGCTTTTACTCAGCATGAAAATCGATGGGCCGCTTCCTGAAATTCCTCCTCCAAGTGCACCTGCTTCCAGGCAGGCTTTTTTAATACGGTCAAAGCCGGGAATCAAAATGCTTCTGGCGGGCTCAATGATAACATCTTCCAGTGATCTGCCTATAAGCTCATGGTCTCCCTGCATCAAGCCGGCAACAAGGGCTGCAATGTTGCCCCATTGTTTGATGGCAAGTTTAAGGGGTACTTCCTTTTTCAGGATTTGTCTGGCATCTGAAGTGCGGACTTCTATTTGTGGATGAACAACGGTGATGAACATGGCCGGTGCATCAAGACTTACCACATCCAGGGGAAGGATAGAACGGATGAGTGTAACCCCACCCAGCAAGCAGGGTGTAATGTTGTCTGCATGTTTCACCCCGCTGGCTACTTTTTCGCCAAACATGGCAAAGCGTATCAGGTCGTTCGTGCTGAAATTTTTACCAAGCAGCTGATTGGCCGCAAATACAGCTCCCGCTGCGCTTGCAGCACTTGAGCCGAGTCCACTTCCAGGCATGATTCTTTTATCAATGGTCAGTTTCATACCCGGCGCGTCTGTAACTTGTTCCAACATGGCAAGCAGTGCTGCTCCTGCCACATTTTCTTCGGGAATGGTT
>JBILSG010000068.1:0-9254 GCA_044372235.1 Chitinophagaceae bacterium | reverse complement strand
ATTCTTTTTTATGTCAGGTTCAAAAGAATCTTTACAATATCTTACAATATTAATTGATTAAATTTGCACGCCGACTGATATGTTTCAACAAAAACGCAAATTTAGCCTAAAATATCTTCAATTCTTGATTTTATCCTCAGGACTGTTTCTGATTTTAACAATACCAGAACATGCCAAGGCTGAAAGTTCAGGATTAATGCAACGGGTGCAGAAGCAAATCCCAAAAGATACCTTAAAGCCCATTGCTAAGGATACAACTGGGAAAAAAGGTAAAATTGATACCTTGAATTTAAAAATCTCACGTGATTCCATATCATTTCCTGTAGAACACAAGGCAGAAGATTCCATGGTTCTGGATGTTGATACGAAGAAAATATTCCTATATGGCAAAACTGAAATTAAATATGATGATGTTTTATTGAATGCACCTAAAATAGAATTTGACCAGCAAACGCAGTTCGTTATTGCCAAAATGGGCAGAGATTCAACCGGAGCCGTCGCTGGTATGGCTAAGCTTAAACAAGGTGAAACAATAACAGTCAGCGACAGCCTCAGCTTTAATTTCAAGAGTCAGAAGGGAGTAACCTACAGTTCGTTTTTTCAGCAGGATGAACTCTTTAATTTTGCAGAGAAGGTTAAAAAAATTGACAGTGAAACATTCTTTGCTGCCAGAGGTAGATTCACAACCTGCAACCTTGATACCCCGCACTTTGCTTTCAGATTCAGTAAGGCTAAATTCATAAACAAAAAACTAGTTGTTACCGGCCCTGTGCATCCTGAATTTGAAGATGTTCCGGTACCTATATACCTTCCTTTTGGAATATTTCCCATGAAAAAAGGGCGTCAATCTGGTATTCTACCACCTCAGTTTACAGTTAACGATCAGTTTGGTGTTGGATTGGAAGGCTTCGGTTATTACAAAGCAGTAAATGATTTCCTGGATGCGAAGACCTGGTTTGACCTCTATTCTTACGGTTCTTGGAGGGCTAATTTTGCGCCTAGCTACAGGGTGAGGTACAAATACAGTGGCAATTTTAACCTGAGTTATCAAAACACAAAGTTTGCATTTAAGGGAGATCCGGATTTTTCCAAGAATAAAAGTTTTTTTGTAACCTGGTCTCATAGCATGGACAGTAAGGCCAGACCAGGTGTTTCCTTCAGTGCCAATGTAAATGCGGGTAGCAGTAAATACCTATCACTGGTTCCTAATGGCGCTTTGGTTAATCCGGGCTTTGGTGGTAACACCCAAGGTGGTGGTAACTATATGCAACCCATGAATTTCACCAATCAATTAAGTTCCTCAATTTCATATCAGAAAAACTGGCAGGGAACACCTTTTAACCTCGCAGTTAACCTCAATCACAATCAGAATACCTCAACGCGTGTAATCAATCTCAATCTTCCTGATATTGCACTTGTCATGAATACCATTTATCCCTTTCAGCCCAAAGAAGCTGTCGGAGCAGGCAAATGGTATGAAAAACTGGGAATAGGGTATTCGGGTAACTATAAAGGCCAAATTTCTTTTTACGATACGGCTTTCCGCTTTAAACAGTTGATTGATACTTTTCAGTGGGGAGCCAGTCATGATGTGCCAATAACTTTATCATTGCCTTCACTTGGACCATTTCAGATTGCACCCAGTATTTCCTTCCGCGAAAGATGGTTTGCCCAAAAGTTTTTTCGAACATGGAATCCTGTAAAAGAGAAATTGGACTCAACCATTGAAAAAGGTTTTTATGCCGCACGTGAAATGAATATGGGTCTTTCTTTCAGTACTGCTGTTTTTGGAACTTTTCAGGCCAAAAAGAAAGAAGCCAGGGTTCAGGCTATCAGACATGTCATGCGTCCTCAATTCAGTGTCAATTACAAGCCGGATCTGATGAAACCTTATTATTACCGGCAACAGGTCGATAAACAGGGCAATAGGGTACTGATGTCTGTATTTGATGGAAGTATATTCGGACCGTTTGGATCTGAAGAGAATGGTGGAATTGGATTCGGTATTGATAATAACATTGAAATGAAGGTCCGATCCAAAACAGACACCAGTAAAGATGCGGAGTTCAAAAAAGTAAAATTAATCGACGGATTCGGTGTCTCAGGTGGATATAATATGCTGGCCGACAGCTTTAACTTGTCAACATTCAACTTTTACACAAGAAGTAGTCTGCTTGAAACGATAAACATCACTGCAAACATGACAATGGATCCCTATAAAAGCAATCCTCAAACTGGTTATAGGATGAACCAGTATATCTGGAGTGGCGGCGGTAAATTTGATTTCTTTTCTTCACTGGTAAGTGGCAGTGTCAATATCTCAACCAGTCTGCAGAGTAAAAAGAAAAAAGACGGAGGTAAACAAACTGAAAAGAAAGATGAAGCATTTGAAGATAACCTGACGCAGGAGCAAATGAATGCACAGCTCGATTTTATCCGCAGAAATCCAGCCGAATTCACTGACTTCACTATTCCCTGGACAATGAGTTTTTCATACTCTCTAAGTTTTGCCAAACTTCCACAACCTGACTATACCTTTAAAAATGAATTTACCTCCAACTTCAACTTTAATGGAGATTTCAGCCTGACTCCAAAATGGAAAATTGGAGCCAATGGATACTTTGATGTTGAGACAGGAAAACTTCAATCGCTAACCACCTTTGTTTCTCGAGACCTGCATTGCTGGCAAATGTCCATTAACATTACCCCAATCGGATTGTATAAGTTTTTCAATATCTCCATCAATCCAAAATCAGGATTACTTCGGGACCTGAAGATTAACAGAACAAGGTATTTCTACACGCAATAGTTAGTTGTTATTCTCAAGCGCTGTCCACATCAATTTGAAAATATGTTCCTTGAACGCAGAAGCGTTTTCGAATCCTGCTGGTGAAACGGGTTCTAAGAACTGCATAGAAGCTTGTCCAGGCCAGAAATAAAATTTTTTATCATGCGGAAGCATCGCTCTTGTACCCCTGATGATGCAGGGTATAATGCTTTTCCCTGTATCAAACGACAAGCGGAATGCACCATCATGAAAAGACTTTAAAGGTTCTGCTGTTTTGTTGCGTGTTCCTTCCGGATAAATACACATGTGCATGCCTAGCTCCAAAACACGTTTCATGTCTAGATAACTTTGCTTCCTGCTGCTGTCTTTTGTCCTGTCTAGCAACACGGACCCGCGTTTATAAATGATGCCAAATAAAGGAATTCTTGACATTTCTATTTTTGCAATTGTTTTATTTGGACCAGGAATACCCGGACTGGTTAGAGGTACATCCATGAGGGAGTTGTGATTACAAACAACAATGTAATTTTCACTCTTTTTAAAATGCTGTCTTCCGGATATGCGCAACCTAATACCGGACAACGGAAAAAAAACCGACATCCACATCCTGCAAAGACGGATTACCCAGGCAGTTCTTACTGGTTCAGGAAATACTCCGGTTACCCAAATTGGAATAATAAAAACTAACATAGAGGCAATGAAAACTGTTCCTCCCCAAATTGTAAAAAAAGCACCAAGTATTTTTCTTGCCATAAATTATTTTGTTATCAACCAATCAATGGGAGTTAAGCCATTTTGCATCAGATAGTGATTAGCAGCAGAGAAATGTCTGCAACCGAAAAACCCTTTATCTGCTGAAAATGGGGAAGGGTGGGGTGCTTTTAGAACAAGATGTTTCTTTTCGTCTATGCAGTTGCCTTTTTCCCGGGCAAAGTTACCCCAAAGCAGGAATACGAGGTTTTGTTTTTTTTCATTCAGCACGCGAATAACAGCGTCAGTGAATTGCTGCCAGCCAATTCCTGCATGACTGTTGGGTTGATTTGCACGAACTGTCAATGTAGCATTTAACAACAAAACACCTTGTTCAGCCCATTGATAAAGATTGCCATTATCCCGTGGCATGTGAATACCTAAATCTGATTCAAGTTCCTTGTAAATGTTCACTAGGGATGGAGGCGGTTTGATTCCGTTCTGTACGGAAAAACTTAAGCCATGCGCCTGACCAGGACCATGATAGGGATCCTGGCCGATTATAACAACCTTCACCTTATCAAAATCCGTTGCATTAAAGGCATTAAATATATCAGACCCTTTTGGATAAACAACCTGATTGCTGTTTTTTTCAGACTTTATTAAGGTAACAATATCGCTGAAATATGCTTTATCGAATTCTGTTTGCAGTTTTTTTTTCCAGCCTTTTGCAATTTTTACATCCATATTAATTTTATACTTGGATGCAATCTAAAAAAAATTATCTTTGCAACCCTTAGTTCATCTGGTCCCGTAGCTCAGCTGGATAGAGCGGCAGCCTTCTAAGCTGTAGGTCATTGGTTCGAATCCAATCGGGATCACTTGAAGGGACAAGTCTAAATTTAACAGATTTGTCCCTTTTTTTTTGGTATTTTGCTATTTATCAGCAGTATGAGATTGAGTGATTCATTTATGCTAGTAGTTCAATATTGAAATCCGTTAAAAGTTAGTTTTTGGGGAACATAGAACCTGTGATTTTATTTCTATGATACATTTCAATTTCTATAAAAAATATCCAATTCCGAATTTGTATTTTGGAATACAAATATTCTCACAATAGAGCGGATTTCGTATGGCCATCCCAAAATTTTTACTGCAAAAGCCACTTTCCATTGCCAATTCAACTAAATTGCAGAAGATCGCATACAAAAATCAATTTTTACATGCTATTCCTAAAATGTCTTTTTTATATTGAAGAGGAGTTTTGTGCACAATCCTTATAAACTGCCGGTTGAAGTTTGATAGATTATGAAATCCGCTCAGATAACATATCTCTGAGATATTATGTTGCTCCCCGCTAAGTAGTTTACAGGCATAACCAATCCTGACTTCATTCAAAAAAGTAACAAAAGTTTTCCGGGTTCGTTGTTTAAAGAAATTGCAAAATACATTGGGCGACATGTGGGCTATTTCGGCAATCTGTTTCAAGCTTATATCGGAGGCGAAATTTTTCATGATAAAGTCACACACTTCTGTAATTTGCTCTGAACCTGAAGTCTTAAAATTTTGAATAAAACCAGAACTTGCCAGTAATTCTTTTTCATTGGTGTCGGCTAACAGGTTGAGGATACTTAATAATTCAATGATTCTTGCAGGACCCGACATCATCAGCATGTTGTTCATTTTCTGTGCAACTAATTGTCTTGTATTGCCATGAATGGAAAAGCCTTTAAGAGATTCTTCTAGAAATTTAGCTATTGTTTTCATTTCCGGAATGGCAAAAAATCCAATTCCAAGGAAATCGAGATTGAAATGTATAACAATGGCCTCAGCCGTAAGATCGGGATTTTCTTCATAATAGCTCTTGTTGTTTCGATAAACATGTGGAAGATTTGGTCCAAGAAAAGCAAGATCGCCATCAGTAAAACTACTCATGTGATCTCCAATGATTTTATCTCCCGAACTCTTTAGCACAAGTACTAGCTCGTATTCCGGATGGTGATGCCAGGGAGTAGGGTAGTGCGCATAGACATCCTTCTGGAGAATAAAAGATGATTTGGCATCCTTATTTAAACGTTCAATGATGAGCTTCATTGTAATACAATTTTTTCGTAAATAACTGTAAAATAATTGATAAACTCAATAAAATAGTATTAGTTTTTGACGATTTTATCATCGAACTTCAAATAAGATAATGGGTGTCAAAATTCAATTTTGAACATTGAAGCCACCAAAAGAAACAATGAAACAACTGATCGACCCATATCAAATGTTGACAATAAGTATTTATGACAAACTTTTTTAACTACCAACATATTCCATTATTGGCCGAACCCGATATTCTTGTAATTGGGGCAGGTTCTTCTGGCTGTATTGCTGCTTTGTCGGCAGCAAATCAATCATCGTTTTCCGTGATGCTCATTGAACGATATGGTTTTCCTGGAGGCACATCCACCCAAATGTTAGATACGTTTTATGGTTTTTTTACTCCTGGGACAAGTCCAAAAAAAATTGTTGGTGGTCTGCCCGATCTGGTGGTAAATGAATTGGAAAAAACCAACGATATTTTTCTTCGCCCGAATACTTATGGAGCTGGAACAGGCGTCAATTACAATCCGGAACGTTTGAAATTGGTATGGGACAAGTTCATTTCAGAAGCAGGAATCAATTATTTACTGCATACTTCTTTGGTTGATGTGATCATTGAAGGAAATGAGAGAAAGATATGCATTGTCTGGAATAAATCTGGTTTTTACAAAGTAATAGCCCGAAGAGTGATCGATGCCAGTGGTGACGCAGATTTTTGTGCATTGTCTGGTTGTAAGGTTGAAATTGCAGGAGAAAAAGAACCGGCCCAAAGTATGACCACCACATTCCGGATTTGTAATGTCGATCAGTCAAAGTTTGAGAATGCAGGTGGTAATAAAATGATGAAAGAACGAATGACTGAAGCTTTCGAAAACAGAACTCATTTATTACCTCGCAAAGAAGGTTCGGCACACGAAATGTGCCAGCCCGGTTGTATTTCGACTGTTGCCGTTAAGGTTTCAGATTTAAATGCGTTGAAAGTTGATGACCTAACCAAAGCTGAAATTGAAGGAAGAAAGCAATCCTTTGAATATGAACGATTTTTCAGAGATATGGTACCTGGATACGAAAATGCTAAAATTATCGGGTTATCACACCAGATTGGTGTTCGCGAAACACGTAGGGTGTATGGCAAACATAGACTGACTAAAGAAGAATGTCTTTCAGGAAAAATACCTGATTCCTCGATTTTTCTTTGTGGCGCTCCAATAGAAGATCACCGAAAAGGAAAGGATGGTCAAGATGAGACCTACTGGGAATATATTCCGGGTACTGGTATTTACGGCGTCCCATACGGAACCCAGGTTCCGGCTGAAAGCAGTTTGACTTGGGTTGTTGGTCGTTGTTTCTCGGCGACCCACGATGCGCATGCCTCGTGCCGTTCGATGGCTCAAACCATGAGCATGGGCCAAGCAGCTGGATTGGCTGTCGTTCAATCATTAAAAAATGATTCCGATGCAAAAGATATTGATGTTTCGTTGCTGAGAAATAAGTTGGTCGAACTAGGTCAAATATTGGAAGTTCCTCATCAAATAGCTGATACAAGACGGGATGGCTGGAAATATAATTTGTAGTCAAAAAAATGAAAACTATGGAAAAAGTATTTGTACGAACAGTTTTAGGTGATATTCTGCCCGAAACAATGGGTTTAACCTATTCCCATGAACATATTGTAATTGAGGAAAGCTTTCCCACACTAGCCAATCCTGAATTTATTCTAAATGATACAGTTAGGATTATTGCTGAGCTAAGCGAATTTTACCAGATGGGTGGCCGGACAATGGTTGATACGATGCCTGCTGCTTGTGGAAGAAACGTTCTCAAACTGGCCGAGGTTTCCCGAAATTCTGGAGTAAATATTATCGTTCCAACAGGTCTGCATTCAGAAATCTATTATCCACCCAATCACTGGCGCTATCATGTTTCGGTTGATGAATTGACAGAGTTGTTCATTAGTGATATTATTCTTGGAGTTGATGAATACGATTACAATAGCCCTTTAGTAAAGAGAACCAAGCATAAAGCCGGTATGATAAAATTGGCTACAGGCGATGAAAAAATTACCGTTCATCAGCAGATTATATTTGAAGCAGTGGTGAATGCTCACCGCGAAACAGGTGCACCCATTTTAACCCATACCAATGGCGGCAAACTTGCAATGGAACAAGTTGAGTTATTTGCAAAATTTGGTGCTGATTTGAATCACGTTGTTCTTTCACATGTAGATAAACAGCGTGATCTTTCCTTCCATAATGACCTGATGCAAACTGGAGTTTATGTAGAGTACGACAGTCATTTCCGCCTGAAATTAAAAGGGGACAACTGGGTTTATGAATTGCTTGAAACGATGCTACCCTTGTACAGTGATCGAATTGTGATTGGTATGGATATGGCCAAAAACACCTATTGGAAATCGTATGGAGGAAAACCCGGTTTGACTTATTTACTCACTGATTTCAGACAGGAGCTTGAAATTAGAGAGTTTGGTAATTATTTGGAGAAATTATTTTTCACCAATCCTAAGAATCTATATTCATTCAAGAAAGAGGGATAAGCTAAATTTTTGTATGACCCCTTAATTCTTGGACAAAATGGGGTTAAAATTTGAGGCAATATCGGTTATTTTTTCAGTTTTATAGGGTCCGAATATGAGGTCATTTTCTCGGAGGTACTGTTCAGGGGATTTTCTACCCAGTTCGCCATGCTTTCGGTGATTATTATACCAGTCGTAGTACCGGTTAAAAATCAACTGTGCATGGTAAATAGATTCAAACTCAAAACGCTCTACCACTTCACGCTGAACATTGCTGTGCAGTGCTTCTATGTAGGCATTTTCTTCTGGAGTGACTACATGGGTAAACTCCTGGTTAATACCTTTATCCTTCAAGAACTGCCTTACCACGCCTGCAATGAACTGTGATCCGATGTCATTCCTGAGGGTTACGTTTTCAATGTTGTATTCCATCAGCAGCAGTGATAACAATATAACCACATCTCCTTTTTTTATGTTATACCTGAGCATATGAGTCAATACCTTACGGCTAGACACATCTATTACTGTCAATAGCAATGCATTCCTTTGGGCTCCATGGATGTGGATGTATTTAATGTCCATACACAGATGTTCCAGTGGTCGTTCTGCTTTTATCTTTCTGAAGCGTACAAATTGTCTGGGTACACCAATTGATCCAATTCTGCGGTTAAACAACAGGTTGTGAATCTTCATCAACCGATAGACTTTCTTATGGTTGATAATGTATCCTTTACCCTTGAGCTCATCCCAGAAATTCTTGTAGCCATAGCAGCAAAATTCTTGCTGGATAATGCTTTCTACATCTTGCAAGACAACTGTGTTTTCAACCAATTCTCCATCCTGGGTAATGGTCATCTCACTGGGTTTACGTCCGCTAATACCATCACCTCGCTTGTAGTAGAAACTACTTCTAGGAACACCTGACCATTTCAAAAGATCCTGCTTACTGACCATGGGATGTAATTTAAACTGTTGCATTACTTCGATCGATGTTGCTCGAGGGATTGACTTTTTCCTGCCTGTCTGCAGGCAGGTTTAAAAGTTCGGTCTTGAGCTCCAGTTCAATAGATTGCTTGGCAACAATATTTTTCAACAAACTAATCTCTTCCATTGCTACATCCAACTCAGGATTACGCTGCTTAGCATACGATTGAA
>JBILSG010000368.1:0-2784 GCA_044372235.1 Chitinophagaceae bacterium | reverse complement strand
ATCGAAGGGTTTGCCGAAGCTGCTGTCTGCGTGATTGAATTCCACATAAGGAATGTTGTTGCCGATGAAGTACGGCCATCCGAAGAAACCCGGACCTTTGGCCTGGTTGAACTCATCGTATCCTTTAGGACCTCTTCTTGTATCTTCAGAGGCATCAGGACCCACTTCTCCCCAGTATAGGTA
The DNA here is from genome assembly GCA_044372235.1 of Chitinophagaceae bacterium. Taxonomy (GTDB): domain Bacteria; phylum Bacteroidota; class Bacteroidia; order Chitinophagales; family Chitinophagaceae; genus Pollutibacter. Next base: position 2,601 of record JBILSG010000368.1, on the reverse strand, counting down.
GCCGGTTTTGGTATCAAGGGTTGGTCTCCAGGGATTGCGGTGCCCCATGGTGTAGATTTCAGGCCTTGTTTTTGGCGTGCCGGCAGGGAAAAGGTTGCCTGATGGGATGGTGTAGCTGCCGTCGTTTTCAGGATGGATGCGGAGGATCTTGCCCCGCAGGTCATTGGTGTTGCCTGGTGCGCGTTGGTCGTCGTTGTTTTCCTGACCCGGACGGTCATCCAGGTTGGAAGTGCCAGATCTGGGGTTAACCGTATTGTTGCCAATGGTAATCAACAAATTCCCCTGCGGGTCGAAAACCATACCGCCACCTGTGTGGCAGCACTCTTCCCGTTGGGTAGGAACTTCCAGCACCACTTTCTTGCTGGATTGGATGAGTTGTTCCCCTTTAAGTTCCCAGCGCGTCAACACATGTTTGGTATCTGAAGGGTCTGCATAGTAAAGGTAGATCCAATTGTTCTCTGCATATTTCGGGTGGGCAATCACACCCATCAAGCCTTCTTCCGCTTCACGGACTACACCCTGTTTGTTTTTGTATTTGGTATTGACCGGAATGGTGGCAATCAGTTTGACGTCACCTGATTTGCCATCAATGATTTTTACGCCGCCCTTGCGCTCTACGATCAAGATCTTGTTGTTGGGCAGGAAGGTCATTTCCATGGGTTCATCCAGCTTGCCGGCTTCTGTCAGCACCACTTTGGAAAAGCGGTTTGGATCCGGTGGTGTAGTGGGGTTTTCAATACCGGAGAAAGCTGAAAGCAGGGGGTAGGCCCCCAGTGCCATTAGTGATAGCAGCAGCAGAGCCAGACGCTTATTGGGGATTTTTGCAGTTTGTTTCATTTGCAGGCGTTGTTTTGGTCAATTTATGAAAAGTCGAGAGTTTGATGATATTTATCAAAGAAACATTTATTTTATTGACTTTCTTTTTTTCTTTCCTTCTTTTTCCAATCCATAATCTGATGGTGGCTCACTTATTAACAAGGGTTGTTGAACTTTTTTTGCCTGAGGGGAATCAACTTTTGATGCTGATGTCAATCGGATAGGATATGGCTGATTGAAAGCATCCTGACTGATTTTAAATTCATTCGCCAGTATCCTCATAGTTTCTTTTGATAATCCCTTTTTTCTGTTCAACATGTCTGAAACCAACCCTTCACTTACACCCAACAATCTGGCCAAATCGATATTCCTCATGTTGCGGTCTGCCATCAAAGATTGAATGAGTTGGATTGGGTCCATTTTTCGAAAAGGGGTATGCTCTTCGTCATATTTTTCGATCAACAATGTCAAAAGGTCAATCTCGTTTTTAATGGCTTTCCCTTTATCACCTGAGAAAACAAGCTCCTCGAGAATTTTACAATATTTCTCATATTGCCGTGTTGAAGAAATCAACGTGTATTTCAAGTCTGACATATGCAATGGTTTAAAATTGATTGATTTCAAATTGTTTTCTTGTTTTACATAACTTGTCATATTCGGAATGGGTCCCTATCCAGCAAATGAATAAATGCACCTTCTTTAAGCCAAATGAATATTTGCAGATCATCCTGAAGTGGTTTCCTGAAATATCGAAAACAACTCTGGAGCTGCCATTACCCAACAAATCAGCCGTGGAAAATGTCTGAAGTATATCATTCGGTTTAACCCACTGTACAAACCTGATTTTATACAGCCAGTCTTCTACTGAAGCTTTACTTGATGGATATAATAAAACAAACTCCAATAGGGTTTTCTTCTTGATCAGATGGAGTTTCATCTTACAAATGTAAATAATCTTCACGAAAAGTGAATTTATCCTTACGATTCAATTCCTTTTTTGAAACGGATGGAACTGACTCCGGTATGTTTTTTGAAGAAATGGGTTGAATCAAAGTAACAGTTGCGAAATTCAAAGAATTGTGTCTATGTGGAACTCAAGATACTTCCTGAAATAGCTGCAGCAGAAATCCAACTGCCTGCTCCGGAGTGTGTCCGACACTGATGATGCCGTCTTCATGTCCGGCCATGAAGATGAGGTTGCCTGTATGTTTATATTGGGAATAACAGGATTGAACCGCAGCAGCCATTTCAGGTGTGCCATAGGCTATGTCTGCCGGCGTGGTGGGTAGCCGGTGCAGTCCCTTCAGCCAGCCCTCCCGGTGGTGAACATGTACAACAGATTGGATGGCCGGATCGATGGCATACAAGGCTGCGTGTGTAAGTGATTCAGATGAGGCGATGGTTTGTCCTTTGCAGCAGAGTTCATTTTTCCCCAGATTGAAACTTGTTACCCGGGAATAGTGAGTTTCATCCAGTTTAGGTATGCCACCAGTAGCAGACCCTGAAATCAGAAAGATATTGTTGTCCTGCCGGATGCTGATGTTGCCAAAACCAATACCATTGGAAAGCATGCCAATCAGTCCATGCTCACACAATATCTCACGCCAGTGGTTGATTGTGTCGATTTCCTCTGGGGTGATGCACTTTTTTTCATCCCAATGGCAATGGTATTTGATATAACCTTCATCCATGTGTTTGTCTTTCAGGAAACAGTTGTAGAATACTTTCTTTGTCTGCCCTGCAAATGCCGCGTTCGGTTATCAGTCCGTTGACGAGTCGCGCGGG
>JBILSG010000067.1:0-9283 GCA_044372235.1 Chitinophagaceae bacterium | reverse complement strand
TGATTGTTGATAAACTGATCCGTTTGGCGGGTCACCTCTGCAACCAGATCATTATATCCCTTTCTGATTGCTCCATTTTCATCTTTTGCTCCTTGATTGAGTTGTTGTGCAAAACCGGTTAGTTTGGCAAAAAGCGGATTGAATGTATTGTTGAAAGTTGTAAAGTCATCATGCGTAGATGACCCAGAAATTTTTGCACTTTGTAAACTCACAAAGTCACCCTCAATAGTCATGTTAGCCTGGTCAAGAAAAATAAGTAATTTTTGTTGACCACTTTTAGCAGAAAGCTGGTACAAACCCGGTTCAGTGATATTTCCTTTTATCTCAATATTTTCACCTATTGAAATGCCTGAAGCAACAGGATCCGGACCAGACTCCTCATTCTTCAATACAAGCTCAGTCTTATCAGGCATTCCCTTTAATATACCCTTGATTACAAATGATTTCTGTTGCGCAAATAATGTAAAAGGTGCTAATAAAAGCAACAAAAGCATATTTCTCATGGTCTGTGTCTTTGTTTTAAAATTTTCCGAATATCATCTAAGTTAAATCCTTTACTGTTAAGTAAAATTAAATAGTGAAAAAGCAAGTCTGCTGCTTCATTTACGAAGAGTTCATCATTCTGATCCTTTGCTTCAATCACTAACTCAACTGCTTCCTCTCCTACTTTCTGAGCTATCTTATTGATACCTTTTTTGAATAAAGAACTTACATAGGACCCCTCATCAGGACTATTTTTTCTTAGATTGATGATTTTTTCAAGCTGATCAAGGAAGTCTGTTGAAATATTTGATTCATTCCAACAAGTATCGGCTCCTGTATGGCATACCGGACCCACTGGCTTCACCTTAAAAAGCAAAGCATCCTGATCACAATCAACCTCATAACTTTGAACAACCAAATAGTTTCCACTCTCTTCACCTTTTGTCCATAAACGTTGCTTTGATCTGCTGAAAAAAGTGATTTTTCCGCCTGACATGGTCTTTGAAAAGGCATCACGGTTCATATATCCCAACATCAATACCTTTGAGGTTTCAGTATCCTGTATGACAGCAGGCACTAACCCATCTGTAAACTTCCCGAAATCAATTGATTTTTCCATCTGAATGTAAATTTACTAAATCCCATTTTTAACGAACAGAGATTTGCCGGGATTTTAGGAATGATTTTAATTCAGGAATCATAACCTCTTTAAAATGGAAAATACTGGCTGCCAAAGCAGCATCTGCCCCATTATCAAATATTTCTGCAAAGTGTTCAGGCAGCCCACCACCTCCGGATGCAATTACCGGAACGTTAACAGCCTGACTAACAGCCGCTGTTATCTCAGTAGCAAAACCCTTTTTTGTACCATCGTGATCCATGGACGTTAACAGAATTTCACCTGCTCCAAGTTCAACACCCTTTACAGCCCAGTGTTCACAAATACGCTCCGTTGCCACTCTTCCTCCATTGAGGTATACATACCATTGGTTATCTGCATGCTTTTTCGTGTCTATGGCCAGAACAACACACTGACTTCCAAAAGAAGCAGCGAGGCTCGTAATCAATTCAGGGTTCCTGAATGCAGCAGTATTAACGGAAATTTTATCCGCACCACTGTCTAATAAAATTCTCACATCTTCAACTGAGGCTATGCCCCCACCAACAGTAAACGGAATATTGATTCGGTGGGCTATCCTGTCTACCAACTGTGCCAATGTCTTTCTTTTTTCATTGGTGGCAGTTATATCGAGAAAAACAAGTTCGTCAGCTCCCTGATCAGCATACAACGCTGCCAGCTCAACAGGATCACCTGCATCGCGAAGGTCAACAAAATTGGTACCTTTAACAGTTCTGCCATCTTTTATATCCAGACACGGAATGATTCGTTTTGTAAGCATATTATCCCTTATGTGTATTTATATAAGACTCAAGCTCCTGAATCAAAATATGTCCTTCATAGATGGCTTTCCCAATAATAACACCATTACAACCTGCCTCTGCTAAAGCGTGAATATCATCCATAGATGAGACACCCCCGCTTGCAATCAGATTAAAAGCAGGGAAAGCCAACTTAATTTTATGGTATAAATCCACTGCAGGTCCTTCAAGTTTACCATCCTTACTTATATCAGTACAAAAAACATTGCTGATGCCCTGATTTATTTGTGTTTCAAGGAATGGGAATAATTGAATGGAAGATTTTTCAAGCCAGCCACTGACCATAATCATTTCATTTCTCACATCAGCTCCCAACATAAACCTGTCTGGACCAAACCGGACAATCCAGTCGGCAAATAATTCAGGTTGTTTAGCTGCAACACTGCCAACAACAACATATTCAATACCCAGGTCAATGATCCTCTCAACTTCTGCTGCTGTTTTTACCCCTCCACCAAAATCAATGACAAGATCAGTATGCAGTGCCAGTTGCTCAGCTATCTGCCAGTTTATTACCTTACCCTGCTTCGCCCCATCCAGGTCAACAAGATGAAGTCGTTTAATCCCATGATCCTGGTATTGTTTTGCTATCTCCAATGGAGATTGTGCATATTCTGTTTTCCTTGAGTAATCACCTTCTGTGAGTCTGACACACTTCCCGTTGATCAGGTCAATGGCTGGAATAATTTCCATTATGAAGGAATTTTTAAAAAATTATTGATAATTGATGCCCCAACATCCGCACTTTTTTCTGGGTGAAACTGAACGCCGTAAAAATTATTTTTGTTTAGTGCAGCGCTGTATTCACCGCAATAATGCGTTTGTGCAATGGTATGTTTTCCAATACTTGCAAAGTAGCTGTGTACAAAATAGCAATAGCTATTTTCATTAATTCCTTCGAACAGGGAACTTTTGAGGTTGGCAATGCTGTTCCAGCCAATCTGGGGAATTTTAATGCTGTTATCTGCAGTGCTGAACTTCCTGACCTTTTCATCAAAGATACCCAAACAGGTTGTGTCATTCTCTTCAGAATGTGAACACATTAACTGCATACCCAAACAAATTCCAAGAAAGGGTTGCCGTGCATCGGCTATGACACGATTCAAGCTCCTTGCACTAAGGTATGCCATCGCAGAACTGGCTTCCCCCACACCAGGGAAAATGATTTTATCTGCAGCAAGAATAACTTCTGAATCATCAGAAATAATAGGAACAATACCTTGGCGTTCAAGCGCAATCTGCACAGACCGGATATTGCCTGCATTGTATTTAATGATTACGATTTTCATGGATTTTCATTAAGCACTGAAGCAATAAATTCAGTTGTAGCGGTTAGGGGATCATTACCCTTTGTCAATGCCCCTATAAATGCAGAGCCTATAATTGCACCATTGGCGTAGGGAACCATAGCTTGAAAAGTTTCTTTGTCTTTTATACCGAAACCAACCAATACCGGATTATTAAGTTTATACTCTCCTAAGCGGATAAGATAGTCCTGAACAACTTTAAAGTCCTTTTCTTTTCCTGTAGTTGAAGAGGAGGAAACAGCATAAAGAAATCCAGATGATAAACTATCCAAGTATCTAACCCTTTCTTCTGGGGTTTCAGGCGTAACCAAAAAGATGAAATCGAGACCGTTTTCTGCTAAAACAGCACGGTATTTTGTTTCAAATTCATATGGCGGAAGATCCGGAAGGATTAACCCATCTACGCCAACCGCTGCGGCCTTCTTACAGAAATCTTCAAATCCATATTGCAATACCGGATTCATATACCCCATCAAAACAACTGGAAGTTTAATGGTATTGCGCATAGATTCAAGCTGACTGAACAAGGTGGAAATAGACATTCCGTTCTGCAAAGCGATGGCACTGCTTTCCTGGATAACAGGACCATCAGCAAGCGGGTCACTGTATGGCATTCCTAACTCTATCAGGTCTGCACCTGCATCCTGTAATGCATTCATGACCGGAAGTGTATCACTCAGCGCAGGATAACCGGCTGTGAAATATACGTTTAATACTGATTTATTTTTTCTGCTGAATAACTCCTTTAACCTGCTCATACATTTATTATTGTTCATTCATTGCATTCATGTAAGTCCCAAGATCCTTGTCTCCTCTTCCACTCAGGCAAACTACAGTAACATCGTTTTTCCCTAAAGACATACGCTCCAATGCAGCAAAGGCATGGGCTGTTTCGAGTGCAGGAATGATGCCTTCAAGCTTGGAAAGCTCAAAAGCCCAGCTCAGTGCTTCTTCATCAGTTGCACTCATAAAAATTCCACGTTTACTTTTAAATAAATGGGCGTGCATCGGACCGATACCGGGATAATCAAGCCCTGCAGAAATACTGTGAGGCTCTGTTACCTGTCCATCAGGGGTTTGCATCACAATACTTTTGCTCCCATGTAAGATTCCGGGAACACCTAACTGGGTGGTGGCGGCACTCATCCCACTGTATATGCCATGACCTGCAGCCTCCACAGCTATAATATCAACGCTTTCTTCTTCCAGAAAATGATAAAATGCTCCTGCTGCATTGCTGCCACCACCAACACATGCAACCACCCTTGTAGGTAGCTCATTTCCGGTTTTATCGAGCAGCTGACTCCTGATTTCCTTGCTTATAACAGACTGAAAACGGGCAACCATATCAGGATAAGGATGTGGCCCAACAACAGATCCTATAATGTAATGTGTGTCTTCAGGATTGTTGATCCAATCCCTAATAGCTTCATTCGTAGCATCTTTCAAAGTCTTACTTCCACTGGTAGCAGGTATGACCTTTGCTCCAAGCATTTTCATCCTCGCAACGTTGGGTGCCTGACGTTCAATGTCCTTTTCTCCCATGTAAACAATACATTCCAAGCCCTTTAATGCACAAACAGTTGCTGTAGCTACACCATGCTGACCGGCACCTGTCTCGGCAATTATCCTTTTCTTACCCAACCGATCAGCCAGCAAAATCTGACCAATTGTATTGTTTATTTTATGAGCGCCAGTATGACAAAGATCTTCTCGCTTCAGATAAATAGCTGAACCCAGTCGGCTACTCAATCTTTCTGCAAAAAAAAGCGGAGTAGGTCTGCCAACATAATCCCTGAGCAAAGCTTCAATTTCCTTTTGAAATACCGGATCTTCAATAATGGTTAAATACCTTAAACGCAGATTTTCTACATTGCTGTAAAGCATCTCGGGAATAAACGCCCCTCCAAAATCACCATAATAACCCAGCTTATCCGGAACAGCATATTTAACTTCCATTTTCCTGATTATTTTATAACTTTTAAAAATTGTTTGATTAAATCCATATCCTTCACTCCCGGAGATACCTCAAATTTACTGTTGACATCCAGTGAAAAAAGATTTTTTTCTTTTTTACTGAATTCGAGCACCTTTTTTGCATCATCCACACCAATACCTCCGCTCATAAAATAAGGCTTTCTGATACCAGCATCATGCAGCAACTGCCAATTGAATTGTTCGCCTGTACCGCCATACTGAGCACCCAGTGTATCAAATAAATACATATCAGATGCATCATTGAACGGGTAGGTTTTATATGGAATATTTTCATCCTTCCCTATTCTAAATGCCTTAATGGTATTGACATGATTGGAAATACGTTCACAGTACCTTGGAGACTCATCTCCATGCAATTGAACCATGTCCAATCTCCACTCATCAACTAAACGCAGGAGTTGCTCCTCTGGTTCATTCACAAAAACGCCTATTTTATTGATACTCAACCTCTCTCTCTTTAATTTGTCAGCATTTAAACCACCCCTGAATGCATATCGAGGAGACCTGGGATAAAAAATCAATCCAGCAAAATCAACCCCGATTGACTCCAGTTCCTTAATTTGTTCAAGCATGGTCATACCACAAACTTTCAGTCGCATATCCCCATTTAAATTTTAGCGGTAAAGTTCCTGAATGCTTCTCCCGGATTATCATGTTTCATAAACGATTCTCCAATCAGAAATCCACTGTAGCCATTCTCTTTGAAAGCCCTGACCTGACTGGGTTCATTGATTCCGCTTTCAGCGATTTTTAATTTAGCTGGAGGAAGTTTGGCCGCCATCTTCATACTACGCTCAATATTTACATCAAAGGTTTTCAAACTCCTGTTATTTATACCAACAAAATCAACAGCATCACAAACATGATCGAGTTCTTCTTCGTCGTGTAACTCCAGTAATACTTCGAGGCCAATATCATGTGCCAGCTTTGCGAGTCCAAGTACTTCCTTTGGGGTTAGGCATGCTGCAATAAGCAAAATCAAATCGGCACCGAGAGATTTTGACTCGTGAATCTGATACGGATCAATAATAAATTCTTTTCTGAGTATCGGAATGGATAAATGAGGCCTGCAATTGATAATATCATTATCTGATCCTCCAAAATAAAATTCATCCGTAAGTATTGATACGGCTGAAGCACCAGATAGTTCGTATGCTGTTGTGACCTTTACTGGATCAGCAGTTGCATTTATCCATCCTTTAGATGGTGATTTTCGTTTGAACTCTGCAATAATTCCCGAAGACTTATTTTCAATCAAGGCAGCTTTCAATGAAATAACATCACGCTTGTAAGCATCAAGTGTTTCAAACAAATCTATGTTATTGATTTGCTTTCTTGCTTCAACTTCTGCTCTTTTTCTTAAAACAATATTTTCCAGAATAGTCATGTGCAGATATATTATTGAATTGCCACTAAATTTTTAAGGACCCCGTATGCTTTTCCACTGATCAAACTTTCTTTTGCAGCATCAAAAGCATCTGCATAACTGGTATACTTACCCGTGAGCAACATAGCCATGGCTGCATTTGCAGAAACTACAGCATGCTGAGCCATGGTTCCTTCACCTTTTAAGATGGCCATGAATAACTTTGCCGCTTCTTCCACTGTATCACCACCATAAATTTCATGGGGTGCTACAGACATTCCACCCAAGTACTCCGGTGTAAAAACGCGTTCACCATCTGAAGTAATTACTTTTACATCTGAAGTAAGCGAAATTTCATCATATCCATCCAATGCATGAACCAGTGCATATTTTCTATCAGATGATTGAAGCAGGTAATTGTAAATCCGGGCCATCTCCAGGTTATATACGCCTACAAGTTGAAAGGCAGGCTTACTTGGATTTACCATTGGTCCCAGCATATTGAAGAATGTTCTAACGCCAAGGTTCTTCCGGATTGGTCCGACTGTTTTTAAAGCAGGATGAAATACAGGCGCATGCAGAAAACACATGTTTGCTGTATCCAGTTCCTCTCTGAGTTTATCCTGATCATTTTTAAACTTGTAACCTACAGCATCCATGAGGTTAGATGCGCCACTTATTGAACTGGCGCCATAGCTCCCATGTTTGGCAACAGGATGTCCTGCACCAGCCACTATAAAACAGGAAAGTGTTGATATATTGAAAGTATTCTTTCCATCACCACCTGTTCCAACAATATCCATCACCTGCCTGCCTTCGAAATCAATCGGTATAGCCAGCTCAAGCAATGCTTCCCGGAATCCCATCAACTCGTCCATTGTAATAGTCCGCATCAAAAAAACCGTCATAAAAGCACTCAACTCATGCTCATTGAAAGCATTCTTACTCAGATCAAGTAAAATCTGCTTTGCCTGATCTTTTGACAGGGATCTGTGTTCAAACAATTCATTCAAAATTTTTTTCATAGCTAACTATTTTTCAGGGGCGATAACAACCAGTTCTCCAACATTTTTTTCCCATTGGGGGTTAATACACTTTCAGGATGAAATTGAACACCCTGCACATCGTAACTCCTGTGTCTTAAAGCCATAATCATGCCTTGTTCATCATATGCTGTTGATTCAAGTTCCGATGGAAAATTTTGTTGGCTTACAATCCAACTGTGGTATCTTCCAACCTCTAATTTATTTTGAGAGCCCATGAACCAATCGTTGCGGTTAACAGAAAACCCGAGATCAGGGCAGAGCTCTATATGAGTGGCAACCCCATGATAAACTTTATCAAGATTGGTCAAGCTGCCACCAAATACTTCTCCAATTGCCTGGTGTCCCAAACAAACGCCAAATAGGGATTTTGTGGGCGCAAAGGTTTTGATCAGTGGTAATAAAATACCTGCTTCTTCCGGTATGCCAGGTCCGGGTGAAAGCAGGATCCTGTCGTATGCAGCAACTTCCTCCAGGGTGATTGCATCATTTCGGTAAACATCAACTGTTTCACCCAAAATTTCTTTTGCAAGGTGAACCAGGTTATAGGTAAACGAATCGTAGTTATCCAATACAAGTAATCTTTTCACAACATCTGATTTGCATATTCAATGGCCTTTTTTAATGCCCCCAGCTTGTTATTGACCTCCTGGAGTTCACTTTCAGGATTGCTAGATGCTACTACACCTGCGCCTGCCTGAAAATACAATGTATTATTCCTGCTTAAAAAACTTCTGATCAAAATTGCCTGATTGAATGACCCATCAAAGCCAACCATACCTATGGCCCCGCCATAGAATGATCGAGGTGTCTGTTCATATTGATCAATCAATTCCATAGCTCTGTATTTAGGGGCCCCACTGAGTGTTCCTGCAGGAAAAGTTTTGGCAAGCAGTTCAAATGGATTTGAACCATCTCTGACAGTTGCAACAACTTCACTTACAAGATGTATCACATGAGAATAATATTTGACCTGCCTGTATTGTGCAACCTTTACATTATCACAAATTCTGCTTAAGTCATTCCGGGCTAGGTCTACCAGCATCACATGTTCTGCATTTTCCTTGGGGTCCTTCAACAACCTTTCAGCCTCTTTGATGTCCAATGCATCATCACCGGTTCTTTTAAAAGTTCCGGCTATGGGATGAACGATGGCCTGACCACCTGCAATAATCAGCTGACTTTCAGGTGAGGAGCCGAATAATTTATACTCTCCATAATCGAAAAAGAACAAATAAGGCGAAGGATTAATCATTCGGAGCGCCCTGTATACGTTGAATTCATCGCCCGAAAATTTTTGCTGAAATCTCCTGCTCAAAACTATTTGAAAAACATCTCCCCGGTAACAATGAGCTATGCCTTTTCTGACCATTTCAAGATAATCCGGATCAGTCAGGTTTGATGTTTCGGAACCAACAGACCTGAATGGAAACTGAGGGAGGTCACGGCCATGGATAATGTGCTCTACTGCAGCTAAATCTCCACTTAAACCCTGTACATGATTTTCAAATAAAAATAATTGATCCCTGTGATGATCGATTGCTATCACATACTGATATAGTCTGTAGCGCAATACAGGAATGGCATCTGACTTTCCCAGAAATGAATCTACTTTTGCCTGTTCATCATATTCCCTTTCTCTGAAC
>JBILSG010000066.1:0-9305 GCA_044372235.1 Chitinophagaceae bacterium | reverse complement strand
CTTCATGAAAACCCATCTGGTGACTGATATGCGTGAAGTAGGTTTGAGGAATATTTAAATCTGTAGCAAGGTCAACTGCCTCCTGCAATGTAAAATGTGATATATGCTTTTCCTTACGCAAGGCATTGATAATTAATACCTTTGATCCCCTGATTTTTTCCATCTCAGCTTCATCAATGTGGTTGGCATCTGTGATATAAGTGAAATCACCAATCCTATAACCTGTTACTTCCATATTCAAATGTCTAACTGTAATGGGAATAAAGTGAATATCTGAAACAGAAAATGGTTCATCACCAATAACATGCAAATCAAGTTCGGGAACGCCGGGATATTTTTTTTCACTGAAAGCATAATAAAAATCTCGCTTCAGCGCATCCGCTGTTGCTGCATTGGCATAAACAGGCATCGGACGCTGGTGTATGAAATTATACGCCCTGATATCATCCAGTCCGGCCATATGGTCTTTATGCTCATGTGTAAAAACTACAGCATCAAGTTGATCAACACCGGAGCGCAGCATCTGATACCTGAAATCAGGTGTTGTGTCTATAACAACAGAAGTATGAGCGGTACTCAGCAGAATACTGCTCCTCAACCTGGTATCGCGCTTATCGGAAGACTGACAAACAGCACACTGACATCCAATCATAGGAACACCACTGCTTGTACCAGATCCCAAAACTTCAACCAGTAAAGACAAAATATGTTATTTAAAATTCAAATAAGCACAATTCAAAGGTGCTGAAATCATTGCTTTAAGTCAGGATGCAACTTCGCTTTTAACAATAACATCATCATAAACCTTACGGCTTTCCTGACTCAGGTGATCCGGTGTAATCTGAAGAATACCAATTAAATCAATCAGGGTATTGATTCGTCCCTCAGTTTGCAAAAACTTATTCAGTACAACAACTTTCCTCGATTCAAGGATACAAAAACCACTCTGAAATGTACCCCGCTCATACCGGAGAATATAACCTGATTCGTTAATAACCCGTTCAATCTTTTCCAATGTTGAAGGTGTAAACCTTAACTTCATAACGCACATTTTTACAAATTTACAAAATCGGAGACAGGCTATTCTTCAGTGAAGGGATTAGTTGTGAACATTTTATGTTTAAGCTGTGTATAATCACTAACCAGCCTTGCTTACCAAACGAACAACAGGCACTACCATCTCTTCCAGGGAAACACCGCCATGCTGAAAACTGTTTCTGTAGAGCGCTGCATAGTGATTGAATTGACTGGGATAACAGATATAATCTTCATTACCTGCAAAAATGAAACTGGAATGAATCGAATCCCTGGGTAAACCCGCCTGCTCAGGCTCCCTGAAAACAAGAAAATCACGCGGATCAAAATCCATATTTTTTCCGTTTTTATACCGCAGGTTATTACTTGCCTGCTTATCTGTAGTCACCTTCACTGGATTTTTAACCTGCAGACTGCCATGGTCTGTTGTGAGTATTACCGTACAATTCTTTTCAGAAATTTTTTTCAAAGCATGAAACAGTGGTGCATGGGCAAACCAGCTGCGTGTTATGCTTCTGTATGCTGTTGCATCTGAGGCAAGTTCTTTGAGCACATCAAGTTCAGAACGGGCATGACTGAGCATGTCAACAAAATTATAGACTACAACACTCAGGTTGTAATCAAGCAGGTTAAATGCCTGTTCAGAAAGCCTGAGCGCTTCAGCATGAGAACTGACTTTCTGATAATGCCAGGATAAATCCTTTAAACCCGCTTCGTGAAGCTGGTTTTTAAGAAAGAAGGTTTCCTCACTGTTTTTGCCAGCTTCGTCGACTTCTTTTTTCCAGTGTTCCGGGAATTTTTTATCGAGTTCAACAGGTAATTTACCGGCAAAAATGGCATTCCGGCAATAATGGGTAGCTGTTGGCAAGATGGAAAAATAACAGTCATCATCTGCTGTATGAAAATACGCATTAAGCAGCGGTGCAATTGTCTTCCACTGATCCAGCCGGAAATTATCCAGCACCACCCAAACAAGCGGTTTGTCTGGCTGTAAAAAGGGTTTCACCTTTTCTCTGAATAAAGTATGACTGAGAACAGGAGGAAACTGATCCTTTTTATTAATCCAGGATGCATAATTCCTGTTGATAAATTTAAAAAAGAGGGCATTCGCTTCCTTCATCTGCTGACGGTGTACTTCCGGCATTTCAGACTCTTCACTTTTTTCCATTTCCAGCTCCCAGAAAACCAACTGGCGGTATATCTCAACCCATCCAGTATGGTCTGTCTGGTTATCAATCCCGTCAAACATAGTTCTGAACTGCTGCAAATATGCAGCTGTGGTTCTCCGGGAAACCAGTTTTTTATTGTCTAAAATTCTTTTGAGTGCAAGCAACACCTGATTGGGATTAACTGGCTTGATGAGGTAGTCAGTTATCTGAGAACCGATAGCTTCCTCCATTAGACTTTCAGTTTCATTTTTGGTAACCAGCACAATGGGAAGGTGAGGTTTGATTTTTCTGATTCTGGAAACAATTTCAAGTCCGCTTAATCCCGGCATACTTTCATCCAGCAATACCAGGTCAAAGGGATACTCATGAAGCTGGGAAAGTGCATCAAACCCATTGGTAAAAGTCACAATGGTATAGCCCTTCATTTCCAGGAAAAGCTTATGAGCCTCAAGTAATTCAATCTCATCATCAACCCACATGATACTGGCTACCGACATTAGACATATTTTTAAGAGAAAAATAACTGATGGCCTGCAAATAAAGTTAACTAATCCCTGGCCTGCTTCATACCTTTGTCTGCCGGTTCTTTCAATTTTAACAAAAACTGAAAATGCAAATCAGAAAGATCATCAATGATCCTGTTCATGGTTTCATATCCATACAAGACCCACTGATATTTAAAATCATCTCACACCCCTGGTTTCAGCGTTTACGCCGGATAAACCAGATGGCCATGTCTTACCTGGTTTATCCTGGAGCTGTTCACTCCAGGCTGCACCATGCAATTGGCGCTTATCACCTGATGCATAATGCCCTTTATGAACTGAAACAAAAAGGTGTTGCCATAACGGACGAAGAAGAACAGGGAGCCAAAATTGCCATTCTTTTACACGACATTGGCCATGGTCCATTTTCGCATGCCCTTGAATACATGCTTGTAAAAGATCTTGAGCACGAAGCCATCTCTGAGATGATCATGAAAGTGCTGAATGAGGAATTCAATGGTTCACTATCAACAGCTATTGATATTTTCCGGAATGTATATCCCAAAAAGTTTTTGCACCAGCTTGTAAGCGGCCAACTTGATGTTGACAGAATGGATTACCTGACACGAGACAGTTTTTTTTCCGGGGTTGTTGAGGGTATGATTGGTTGCGACAGGATACTGAAAATGCTTACAGTGCATGAAGGCGAACTGATGGTAGAGGAAAAAGGAATTTATACCATTGAAGAATTTCTGGTATCCAGAAGACTCATGTACTGGCAGGTTTATCAGCACAAGACCGTACTCAGTGCGGAAATGACACTCGTAAGAATCCTTGAAAGGGCTGCCTGGCTTCACAGGAGCAATATGCTGGAACCAGATTTCTCCACTGTGCTACACAATTTACTTTTCAGAAAGGTAACCGCATTTGACAAGGAACAATTGGAGGCATTCTGCACACTGGACGACACAGATGTTATTTATTCCATTAAACAATGGAGCAACCACAAAGACTGGACCCTTTCTACACTCTGTAAGGCCCTGCTTAACAGGAAATTACTCAAACTCAGGCTCCAACATGAACCCATTGCAGCAGATGAACTCAGAGAACGCAGGGTAAAGGTTGCAGCGGATAACAACATCACTGCAGAAGATGCCTCCTTTCTTGTGTTCACCGGTGAAGCTGAAAACAGCCTCTATGACCCCAACAATGAAAGGATCAATATTCTTTTTAAAGACGGAAGCATAAGGGACATTGCTCAGGTAGATTCACCGCTCATCCATCAAAATCTTAGCCGACCGGTAAAAAAATTTTACATTTGTTTTTACCAACAGTAGATTGTCTCGTCTAAGATTCAAACTATCTGCAAATGGGCTTGTTAAGGCTCATGTAAAAGCAACACATCATTATGGAATTTTCGGCCAGACAAATCGCATCAATAGTCAATGGTAAAATTGAAGGTAATACAGAAAAATCAGTCAGCAGCTTTGCCAAAATAGAGGAGGCTCAGCCACAAGACCTTGCTTTTCTTGCTAACCCGAAATACGAAGACTTCCTCTACACAACTCAGGCAGGTATCGTCTTACTTAACAATAGTCAGGTCCTTAAAAGCGCAATCCAAGCAACCATTATCAGGGTTGAAGATGCCTATTCCGCTTTCGCCAGCCTGATGAAAACCTACCAGCAGATGCAGTCCACCCAGCTGAAAGGCATACAGGAACCCGTTTTCATTCATCCAACTGCCAAAATAGGTTCGGATGTATTCATAGGAGCATTCAGCTATATCGGAGAAAATACAGTGATCGGAGACAACAGTAAGATACATCCCCAAAGTTACCTGGGCAATCAGGTGAGCATTGGTGTAAGGTCTGTAATCTATCCGGGGGTTAAAATCTACCACGACTGTGCAATAGGCAATGATGTAATCATCCATGCCGGAACCGTAATAGGCAGTGATGGATTTGGATTCGCTCCTCAGGCAGATGGTACTTACCAGAAAGTGCCCCAGCTTGGTAATGTGGTTGTAGAAGATCAGGTAGAAATTGGAGCCAATACCTGCATAGACCGGGCAACGATAGGCTCAACAATCATTCGCAAAGGTACAAAACTTGATAACCTGCTTCAGGTTGCACATAATGTGGAAATTGGAGAAAACAGTGTAATCGCTGCACAGACAGGAATAAGCGGCAGCACCAAACTGGGAAAGGGTGTGATGATTGGCGGACAAACCGGAATAGCCGGACACATACGAGTGGCAGATGGTACCCGGGCTGCTGGTCAGACTGGCATCACAAAATCGGTCAATAAACCCAACACCACCCTGAATGGCACACCGGCTTTTGATGCAAAATCCTACCTGAAATCCCAGGCAGTTTACAAAAGACTTCCCGACCTGGAAAAGAAAATTCTTGAATTACAGGCTACACTGGATAAACTCATCAGCGAAAAGGTGACAGTTTCAGCTTAGCAATTGATTATCAACATATTAAGATCATTTTTCGCCATCGAAAAATGGATTATCTTTGCAGCCAATTTTTAGCGCATGAAGCCAAATTTCAATCCAGACAAACAGCATACGCTGAAGAACCCCATCAGTATCTCCGGAACTGGTCTCCATACCGGCATTCTGGTAGACATGGTCCTCAATCCTGCCAACGCAGGATTTGGTTTTCAGTTCAAACGCGTTGATTTACCCGGAGAACCGGTGATCAAAGCAGACTGTGACCTCGTAACAGATACCTCAAGAGGCACGACACTGGAAGAAAAGGGAGCGAAAGTCAGCACAGTAGAACATATTCTTGCTGCATTGGTAGGGATGGGTGTTGACAATTGCCTGATTGAAATCAATGGACCGGAAATTCCGATCATGGATGGAAGTTCCCAGCCTTTTGTTGAAGTCATCGAAAAGGCTGGCATTGCAGAGCAGGAAGCAGCAAAACACTGGTACACCATTGATACCAATATCTCTTATTACCACGAAGGCAAAAGGGTAGAAATGGTCGCCATGCCTGCAGTTGAATACAAGGTTACCACGCTGATTGATTTCAACAGCCCTGTGCTGGGCACCCAACATGCCGGGCTCAAAGACATCGGTGATTTCAAGGAAGAGATTGCTCCATGCAGAACCTTCTGCTTCTTGCACGAGTTGGAGGCCTTGCTGGCAAACAACCTGATCAAGGGCGGAGACATCAACAATGCCATCGTTGTGGTTGACAAGCCAGTGACGGATGAAGAAATGAGCAGGCTGGCCGGTATATTCAAAAGAGACAATATTGAAGTCAAAAGTGAGGGTTATCTCAACAACCTTGAACTCAGGTTCCCCAATGAACCTGCACGCCACAAACTGCTGGATGTGATTGGGGATCTTGCGCTGATAGGCTATCCCATCAAGGCGCACATCATTGCCAACAGGCCCGGGCATTTCTCCAATGTGGAGTTTGCCAAACTGATCAAGCAATACATCAAGAAAAACAAGCATGTGAAAAACGTGCCTGTTTACGACCCCAACCAACAACCGGTATACAATACCACACAAATCGAAAAAGTACTACCACACAGGTATCCATTCCTGCTGGTTGACAAGATCATCGAGCTAAGCGATACCCATATCGTAGGCATCAAGAATGTTACTTTCAATGAGCCGTTCTTTGCAGGGCATTTCCCAGGAAATCCTGTAATGCCGGGTGTTTTACAAGTAGAGGCCCTGGCCCAAACTGGAGGAATCCTGGCCATCAACTGCCTTCCTCCCGGTGAGTATGACACCTATTTTGTCAAGATTGACAACTGCAAATTCAAACAGAAAGTTGTTCCCGGCGATACGTTGATCATGAAGCTGGAGCTGACGGGTCCTATCCGCAGAGGAATCTGTGAAATGATCGGTACAGTATACGTTGGCAATAAAATAACCACAGAAACCATGCTGATGGCGCAATTGGTGAAGCGGGAAAACGTCAAATAGTAAAGACCAAATAAATGATTCATCCACATACATATATTCATCATAACGCCCGCATTGCCACCAATGTCAAAATTGACCCCTTTTCAGTCATTCACCAGAATGTTGAAATAGGAGAAGGAACATGGATAGGAAGCAATGTTACCATCATGGATGGTGCAAGGATTGGTAAAAACTGCAGGATTTTTCCAGGTGCCGTTATTTCGGCAGCACCGCAGGATTTGAAATTTGAAGGAGAAGATACTAGTGTGGAAATAGGCGATAATACTACCATCCGGGAATTTGTTACCGTGCACAGGGGGACAAAAGACAGGTGGAAAACAATTGTTGGCAATGATTGCCTGATCATGGCTTACAGCCATATTGCACATGATTGCATCATCGGCAACAGTTGCATCATGAGTAACAACACGCAGATGGCCGGTCACGTGGTTATGGGCGACTACTCCATTCTTGCAGGTATGTGCGCAGTACATCAGTTTGTTAAAATCGGACAGCATTCCTTTATCGCAGGAGGCTCATTGGTTCAAAAGGACGTGCCCCCCTATATCAAGGCAGGCAGGACCCCGCTCTCCTATGCAGGAGTTAACTCAGTTGGACTGAAACGCAAGGGTTTCACCGTGGCTAAAATCAATGAAATCCTGGATATTTATCGCTTTATCTACAATAAAGGGATGAATACCACACAGGCCATAGACTATATTGAAGAAGAATTTCCAGTAACCGATGAAAGAGATGAAATCGTGACCTTCATCAGAGAAAGTGGAAGGGGAATTATCAAACGTTTCGGTAAAAATTCCAATGATGAAGATTTCAGTAACTGAGGCCGGGAAAAGATTTAACCGCGACTGGATTTTCAGGGGACTAACCCTAGAATTCAAAGCAGGTACCCATTATGCAATAACTGGTCACAATGGCTCTGGGAAATCAACACTCCTGCAATGTATTGCCGGTGCCATGCACCTCAGTGAAGGAAATATTGATTACCATACAGAAACTGAAACCCTGGATAAAGACAACTGGTATCACCATGTCTCAATCTGTACGCCTTACCTCGAGGTTATTGAAGAGATGACAGCTACAGAATTCCTGGATTATCACAGTTCCTTTAAGGCAATGAAAGAGGGGTGGACCACTGCACGTATGCTGAATGAAATTGGTCTGACCAAAGCCGCTAATAAACAAATCAGGCACTTCAGCAGCGGCATGAAACAAAGGGTAAAACTGGCACAGGCTTTCTTTTCAGACACTTCGGTATTGCTACTTGATGAGCCCTGTTCCAACCTGGACAAGATGGGCTTCGACCTCTATAAAAAGCTCATTGAGAACCATACACAAGACCGACTGCTACTCATAGGCAGCAATGATTCACTTGAATTTGAATCTTGTTCGGAAGTGATCAGGCTTGGTGTGTAAAAAAGGGGTAATTTTGCGCAAAATTCACATTCATGCAGCAAGATACCCTGGTGTTCGAACTCCTACAAAAAGAACTCAAAAGGCAAAGAGAAGGCATTGAACTGATCGCCTCAGAAAACTTCACGTCCCTGCAGGTCATGCAGGCGGCGGGGTCTGTAGCTACCAATAAATATGCTGAAGGCTATCCCGGTAAGCGTTACTATGGTGGATGCGAAGTAGTGGATGAAATAGAAAGCCTGGCGATCGACAGGTTAAAAAAAGTTTTCAATGCTTCATGGGCCAATGTTCAGCCACACAGCGGTGCACAGGCCAATACAGCTGTTTTTCTTGCCTGCCTAAAGCCGGGAGATAAAATACTCGGACTGGATCTAAGCATGGGAGGCCACCTTACACATGGCAGTCCGGCTAACTTCAGCGGCAAAACCTATCAGGCTTTTTTCTATGGTGTAGACAGGGAAACCGGTTTGGTTAACTATGAACAACTTGAAGAAACTGCCAGAAAGGAAAAACCCAAAATGATTATCTGTGGTGCCTCTGCCTATAGCAGAGATTGGGACTATGCCCGGATCAGGTCTGTAGCTGATGAAATTGGCGCATTGGTGCTTGCAGATATAGCACATCCTGCCGGATTGGTTGCAGCAGGCATCCTAAACGACCCGTTTGATCATTGTCACATTGTAACATCCACCACCCACAAAACACTCCGTGGACCACGAGGTGGTGTGATCATGATGCGTCATGATTTTGAGAACCCATTCGGACTGAAAGATCCGAAAGGAAATATGCGGTCCATGAGTGCACTCCTCGACCTGGCAGTATTTCCGGGTATGCAGGGTGGTCCACTCGAACATGTCATCGCCGCCAAGGCAGTGGCTTTCGGAGAAATCCTTGACCCCTCATTTGCTGAATACCAGCAACAGGTTCAGCACAATGCACAAAAAATGGCAGCAGCCTTTGTTGCGAAAGATTATCACCTGATCAGCGGTGGAACCGACAATCACCTGATGCTCATTGACCTGAGAAACAAAAATATCACCGGTAAAAAAGCACAGGAAACACTTGACAAAGCGCATATTACACTCAATAAAAACTCCGTACCTTACGACGATAAGAGTCCATTTGTAACCTCAGGCATCAGAATAGGTGTGCCTGCAATCACAACAAGGGGACTCAAAACTGAACACATGCAAACTGTTGTTGAGATGATCGATAAAGTCCTGATGCATGCTGATGACGAGCAGGTTG
>JBILSG010000065.1:0-9349 GCA_044372235.1 Chitinophagaceae bacterium | reverse complement strand
CCTGGCTGCAACAGGAACTCCAACAACTCGCTGATGCTGCTGATCAAGATGACATTGAAATCAATTAATTGATGTTGACATTAGACGAGATAAAACTATTGATTGACGCCGGGGAGGGTTATAATGCTGAATTTAAGTTAGCAGTGCCCAATAAGGTAAAAGAAATTTCAGAAGAAGTTTGCGCATTTGCGAATGCAACAGGTGGAGTGCTATTGTTAGGGGTAAATGATAACAATCAAGTTAAAGGAATACATATTGATAATGCCAAGCGATCAGCCATTCAAAATAGTTTAAATGAAATAACTCCCACATTATATTGTTCTCTACAGACAGTCGACTTTGAAGGTTTCACAATAGGTGTAATTGAAGTTCCATCAGGATCTAAAAAGCCTTATGTGCTTTCCGGGGCAATATATGTAAGAATAGGGCCCAACACCCAGAAGCTTACTACCGCAGAGCAAATGCGTGATTTTTTTCAACAAGCCGACCGTATTTATTTTGATGAAGTGCCCTGTTCAGGCTTCAATCCTTCTACCATGGTCGATGAGGATTTTCTTACCATTTTCAAGGGAGAAGCACATTTAAGCGGAGCTGTACCCCATGGGCAGGTTTATAATAGCCTAAAACTTTATGCTGAAGATGAAAGTTTTAAAAACGGGGCTGTCCTGTTTTTTGGGAAAAATCCGGAGCAGCTTCTGGATAAGGCACAGGTTCGTTGCATTGCATTTGACGGTGAGGATAAGCGCTTTATCATAGATGATAAACTATTCGGTGGCAACCTGTACAACCAATACCTGCAGGCCATGCAATGGCTTAGAGGCAAATTGAACATACGCTATGATATTGAAGGGCAGGGCGCTGGTCCGCGAAAGGAAATTTGGGAAATCCCTGAAACAGTCTTTAAAGAAGTCATCATCAATGCCCTTTCGCATAGGGATTATTACGACAGGGGCGCCATCATACATATTGAAGTCTATACAGATCGGGTTGAAATCACAAATCCAGGAGGATTGGTAAGTGCCATTCCGACAGCAGAATTTGGATCGCGGAGTCATTCCAGGAATCCATTAATTTTTGGATTGTTCGCCCGAATGCATTTGGTTGAACAAATTGGTTCGGGTATTAGCAGAATCAGGCAATTGATGGCAGAAGCGGAACTTCCAGCCCCTGTTTTTCATAAAGATGGACTTTTTGTCGTCACTTTATACAGGCCACTTAAAGCCAATACGCAACTTAATATTAAAAATCAGGGTAAAAAATCGGAATCAACCAGTGTGAAACCTATCCAGAATATTAGGGGGAAAACTAGGGAGAAAATTAGGGAGAAAAATGCCCAGAAAACCAGGGAGAAAATTATTGTTGCCATTGAAGAAAATAACCATGTTACAACAGCAATGCTTGCAGAAATAATAGGGTTGACTGATAAAGGAATTGAATATCATTTGCAAAAACTGAAAAAAAGCCAAATTATCGAGCGTTTAGGACCTGATAAAGGCGGATATTGGAAAGTAAACAAGAAACCATGAAACTCGCTGACCACGTTGAACACATACGCCAACTGATAGACACCGCCTTTCGAAACAGATTGGGCCGCATGGGTATTGCAAAGGATGCACTCCAGCCGATGGAGGCCGTACCGGTGGAATACCATGCCGACAGAACCCGTATGGAAACCATCCGGGAAGTGTGGATTGCAGAGACGGGCACCCCAGCAGAGGCCTTTGAAAAGCTGGTGGAAGAATTCACCTTCACCCTCTTCAATCGCCTCGCGGCATTGAAGGTAATGGAAGCCCATACCCTCCATCCCGAAATTGTAACCCGAAGGGCTCAGCATGGCGACCGCTCCTTTGCCCAGAAGCATTGGCTGGAACAACACCCCGAAGGACGGAACGAGGAAATGGAAGGGTTGGTCCGTTTCCTGGAAGACCAGCTGACAGCATTGGCTGCAGATATTCCCCTGTTCAGCCTGCAACACCCTTATCACCTCTTGCCTACCGCCATTGAATTGAACGGCATCCTGCAGGCCTTCAATCAGGTGGAAACAGACGAACAGGTCGACGACCATATCTGGCAAAGCGATGATGTGTTGGGATGGCTCTACGAGAGCTTCAATAACTTCAAAAAGGCAGCGCACAAGGAAAGTGGAGATAAAACAGAGTTCAACAAGGTGAGCATCCAAAGCCAGGTCTATACGCCGAAATGGGTGGTGAAGTTTCTGGTAGACAATAGCCTGGGAAAAATGTACCTGGAAATGTACCCGGATAGCGACATCAAAAGCCGCTACAAAATTGCCAATGCCCCCAAAATCCGAACCAGGGCGCCCCAACCCCTGCATGCATGCAAACTCATCGATCCGGCATGTGGGTCAGGCAATTTTCTGCTCTATGCTTTCGACCTGTTTTATGATTTGTATACTGACCAGATCGAAAACTACGGTGCCGACTATGACGACCGCAAGATAGCGGAACAGATCATTGCCCATAACCTGCATGGGGTGGACATCGACGACCGTGCCATCCAATTGGCACAACTCGGTTTGTATATCAAAGCCAAAAGGAAGAAACGGACGGCAAGGATTGAACAATTCAATATTGTCAGCTCCGATTTCATGTTGCCTGATTTTGATTTTGTATTGCCCATTTTCCGAAAAGATATAGCAGATCACAAACAACTCGAACTTGTTGAATCGATATGGACAGATCTTCAGGCTGCGCATAAATTCGGCAGTTTGGTGCGGTTGAGCGAAAAAGTCGATGCCTATGTTTCCGCCATACGCAACAGCGATGGCCGTTTGTTCAGCCAGGAGGAAGCAGCTACAACCAGGCAATTCAAGGAAGGTTTTTTAAAAAACCTGGCCTTTGCCTTTGAACGATTTGCTTCACAGCAGCCCAATTCATTTTTGGCAACGAAAACGCAAGACGCCAATACCTTCCTGAAGCTCATCACCCAGCAATATGATGTGGCGGTGGCCAATCCACCATATACAGACAGTTCTGATTTTGGTCCGGAGTTGAAAAAGTTTGTGGAAGCCAATTACAAACAACCCTATAAGTTCAATACAAATCTCTACGCAACATTTATCAAGCGGTGTTGTGAAATAACATCTGACGATGGCTATGTTGGAATGATCCATCCCCATACATTCATGTTCATCAAAACATTTGAGGATGTACGTAAGTATTTGATTGAGCATACTCAAATTGATGTAATGATTGATTACGGTTTAGACCGAGTAAATCTTTTCGGACCGGGCATTTTATTGGATGCCACTTGGTATGTATTAAGCAAAAAGAAAAAAGAAAGCCCTGGTTTGTACTTCAACATAACTGCTAACCAACAAGAGAAAACCAAGCAAGCATCTTTAGAACAAGCTTATGAAGATTCCGTAAACCAAAGGAACAATTCACGTCTTTACACCCTCCCCCAGGAAAAACTCAAAATCATTGAAGGCTGGCCCTTTATTTATTGGATCAGTGATGGGTTTAGGGAGAAGTTTAGGGAGAAGGCTTTGGATGATGTTTTATTTGTGAGGCAAGGAGGTGCAACAGGTGATAATTTAAGAACACTTCGTTTTTGGTGGGAAGTTGCAAATGAAAAGTTTTCACGAAAATTTGGAGATAAAAAGAAATGGGTAATATTTCAGAAAGGTGGTCCATATCAAAAGTGGTATGGAAATAATTGGTGCATAATTGGGTACAATGACCCGGTTGAGTATAAATTTTTGAAAGAGAACGGGAATTCTCTTCCAAGCGAAAATTTATATTTTCTAGAAGGTGTAACATATTGTAGTAGCGGATCAAAAGGGACATCATTTCGATATATGCCTGCAAATCAAATTATTAGTGGCGCAGGACCAGGAGTTTTACCAAACGTATATTCAAACATTTATTATACTTTAGGATTTTTGAATTCAAAATTATCATTTTATATAGCTGATTGTCTAAATCCCACTGTAAATACAACCCAAGGTGATTTAAAGAGAATACCTTTCGTAACTCCTCCTCAACTTTTAGAAGATAATATTTCTGCCTTGGCCGAAGAAAATGTATCTATAAAAAAGCACCACAACACCTACCGCCTTATCGAAACCAATTACGAACAACATCCATTGATTGCCTTTGCAGGAACTACTTTGAAAGACCGTTTGCTTGGGTACCTGAATTTCGAAAATGCTCAACTCACACAGCTATTGCTAAATGAGGCGGTAATCAATGAACTCATCTTCAAAGTCTATGAATTAAGTGATGAAGACCGCCAACAGGTGGAAGCCAAGATGGGTGTGCCTGTGGGGCAATTGGGAATTGGGGAAGCAGAAAAACAGATTTTCAAGGAAGCCATTGATAATGGGGAAATCCATCTGCATCCTGCTGTCTTAGAGCACCTGAACCAATTGCCGGTTATTGACATGGAAGCGGATAAAAAGCAACAGATCATTTCGGAGTTTCCATCACTTTACCAAAGCAATAACGACCTGGAGGAGTTTTGCATCACCCACCAGGTGAACCCCATCAATGTCTGGTGTTGGTTCAGGGAAAGTCGGGTACTACCCACTGCCCGTGCAGCAGAAGTGGCACTGGAGTTTCTGGCAGATGCCTTCCGCAGCATTCTTATGGCAGATGCAGATGGCATTGTACCCCTGGTGGGTTTGCCCGGTGAACCCCGCTTGATGGACCGCTTTGAGGAGTATTGTTTCAGCAAGGGATTCACCACCGCCCAGATCATGCAGTTGGAGGGGCTTTTGGGCAGGCCGGTCAATGAGTATATCGAGCAGTATTTCTTCCGCCATTTCAGCGACCACCTCAACCTCTTCATGTACCTGCCCAAAACACCCTTTATCTGGCACTTGAGCAGTGGGGAGCATCAGGGCTTTGAGGCTTTCATCATCATTTACAAATGGAACCTAGACAGCCTATACAAACTTAAAAGTACCTACCTCAGCAAGCGTACGGAAAGTCTGCAGTTCCGGCTGCAGCAATTGGCAGCAAGCCAAACAGGGCAGGCGCAGACCGAAAGGGAAACTATCCGACTGCAACTGCAGGAGATCGAAGCCTTTGCCGCCAAGATAGATGAATTGATTGCGTCAGGTTATGATCCCCAACTGGATGATGGTGTGGGCAAGAACATTGCACCACTTCAGGCAAAAGGCATGTTGAAAGCGGAAGTGTTGAAGTCGGCCGGCAAGAACTCGCAATTGCAGAAGTATTTGCATGCGGATTGGTAAAGGCTTTCAGGGATATTTTCAACTAATAGTCCAAGTTCAAATCTGTCGCAAAAATATACTAAATTTGCGACAAAAATAAGAGATAATCATTGTGCAAAGCATTGAGAAACAAATAGAAAAATCGATTAAGCGCAAACCAAAGGGTACTTTGATTTTGCCAAGAGATTTTTTGCTTTGCGGAACACCCAAAGCCGTTCAAAAGTCATTGGAACGTTTGGAAGACAAGAAAGTAATTGTCAGGGTTGCGCAGGGCATTTATGTGCGGCCTAAAATGAGTAAGCTCATTGGTCCCTTGGTGCCCACAGCCGAAGAGGTGGCTGAAGTCATTGCCAAGCGGGACCGGATACGTACAGTACCTACTGGCAGCTATGCCTTAAACGCCTTGGGGCTGAGTACCCAGGTGCCCATGAATATTGTGCTGCTGACCGATGGGTCACCCCGGGAAATACGGGTGGGAAAACGAAAGATCAAGTTCAAGAAAACCACTCCGAAAAACCTGCTGGCCAAAGGGAAAATTAGTCGCTTGGCGATTCAGGCTTTAAAAGAAATAGGTAACGGCAAGGTAACCGAAGTAGAAGAGAAAAAGATTGTAGACATGCTTCGGAAAGAAGAGGAAAAAGACCTGCGGCACGATATTGCCCTGGCACCTGCATGGATTCAGCAAATCATGAAAAAGTCTCTTTTCCCGTTCCCCGATAATAATTCATAAATGATAATTCGCAATTGAACATGACAGAACAATGGCTCATACAGGATATTAAGCAACTGATGCAATACCGCAACAGGGTGGTATTGCTCGACCCAAGCGGGAAGTGCAGCTTTCTGTTGGCTATCCTCCAGCAATATCCTTTTGTTGTTTTGCAGACCGACAGCACCAAAACCGAGCCTTGGCAAATGGAACAGGAAGAGCTCCTGATGCGCCATGAGGCTGAGACCTTATACAGGGTTCAAGCCGTTGTGTTTTTTGTAAACCGCCAACAGGAAAAACTCAGTTTTCTTTTTGATTACTGCCATACCCATGGCTGCCTCGATCTACAGCATCCGCAGGAATGGTTGAAACGCAAAATATTTACCCATACCGGTTTACAGGTGCAGCTCGACAATCCCGCTTTGCTCACAGCTGCCAAGATGGGATTAGGCAAGGACCTGAACTGGTGGAAAAAGATTGTCCAGAACCTGGAAGAGGTGATTGATCTCGATGCAGCATTGCTCCCTTTCTTGCAGGATCCCGATGGGTATTTGTCGGACAAAGAGCCGGACATTCGGAGGTTGTTTGAAGAGAAACTCCATGCGTTGCTGGCACAGCCCTATACTTCGAAACCACCTAAAACCCTGGCAGATCAGCTGGTGAAGCGCATGCTGGATGGGTTGGCCAACAATGAGATACCAGATGTGTTGTTGAACCTCTATTACCGGTGGGCAGATAGTGATGCAAACAGGCCTTCGCTGGTCAATTATATCTACCATTACCGCATAGATCACCACATTAATCCATGGGCAGCCCATCCGGATCATTGTTTTATACAGATAGATGAAATGGCCATCCGGCAACTGTCGCAAAATATCAGGGATGCAGCTTTTGTGAAGGAGCGTTTGCAGAAACTCAACAACAGGATCTTTCATACCAAAGCCCCTTATTTTGTTCCCAGTTGGTGGAAGGATTTGTATACCCTATTGCACGTGGATACCCAACCCTTGAGTGGATGCAGCAACCTGTCTGCTTGCATTGACTATTATACCCAAGTTTTTTCAAAGGCAGACCGGGCAATCCGGAATTTGTATGAAGCCTTTTTACAAGATGAAGCCATCATCCGACCCCTTCAGGAATTTTATGAATCCCAGAATCAACTCCTGTTGCAGACCTGGTTTGGATTCCATGCCGATTACCAATCTAATCAGCAGGATTTTCTGCCAAAACTCTTTGCTACAGCCAAACCCAAAACGGCTGTCATAGTGGGTGATGGCGTACGGTATGAGATTGCAGATCAGATTGCCGCTGCTTTGCAGAAGCAATACAAAGTGGAGAAACAGGTCATGCTGGCAGATATGCCCTCCGAAACAGAACACAATATGAGTGCTTTGTATGTAGGGAATAAAAGGGTTTTACCCCTGCACAAAGACCGGGAAGCCAGTTTGCTCGCTATTAGCGGCAAGCCCATTGAATTCCTTCCGTTGGAACAAGTCAATTATGGAATGACTGCCGACTATCTGGTGCTGACTTACAAGGACATAGACAGTGCAGGTGAAAAACTGCAACAGGCTGCCATCAAATTGTTTGCGGAATTTGAGCAGGTATTGGTGGAGAAGATCAGCCTTTTGCTGAATATCGGATACCAGGATGTTTACCTGGTGACTGATCACGGATTTGTGCTCACAGGACTCCTTGATGAGGCAGATAAAATTGACCCTGTGGCTACGGGAAAAAAGGAAGTGCATGAACGGTATATCAGAACTGTTGAAAAGCAATCCAACAGCGAATGGATTTCCTTTGAAGAGCCATATGCCGAATACAAGTATATTCAGGTAGCGAAGAACCATCGGCCCTTTAAATCCCGCGGTGTATATGGGTTTTCGCATGGCGGATTTACGCCACAGGAAATCATCATTCCCAACTTCAAATTCAGTCGCAAGCAATCTGTTGGTGCGCAGTTGGAGGTGGTCATTTCCAATAAAACCGAATTGAATGAAGTGACCGGTGAGTTGTTTGTCGTCCGCATGGCAACTGTGCAGGCACCTGGCGGGTTGTTTGGAGGCATCAGAAAACTGCAAGTGAAGTTATATGCCGGTCAGTCGGAATACCAAAGCAGCGATATATTTCAGATTGAAGTAAATTCACAGATGCAGAAGGAATTTTCATTCAGTGGAAATACAACGGTACAGGCAGTGCTGTTGGATGCCCATACACAGGAACAGTTGGACAGTGTCATCATCAATAAATTGAACCTCCGGGATATGGGCGGTTTACTGTAAAAAATACGGATATGATTATTCTCGATGATTTGGATAAGAAAGCCCTTGACAATTTCAGGGGGTTTGTGGTTAAGAAGGATCTCGTAGGCATCATCAAAGGCGGGGCCAACGTGCCTGCTTTTGTATTGGAGTATTTGCTCGCCAATACTTGCAGCACCGATGATGAGGAAAAGCTGAAGGAGGGTATGGAGAACGTGAAGAAGATTCTTCGGGATCACTACATCAATCCCGAGGAGAGTGTGCTGATACAGTCCAAGCTCCGTGAGAAAGGACGATACAAAATCATCGATAAGATATCCGTGGAGCTTGATCCACAGCGCGACAGATATTGGGCCAATATCAGCAATTCCAATATCAAAAAAGCCAACATCAGTGATGAGCTCGTGCGCACCCATGAAAAGCTTATGCTGGGCGGCATTTGGGCCATCATAGATATGGAATATGATCCCATGATCACCATCGGCGCCACTGTTTATCCTTTTGTTGTCAGGGACATCAAGCCCATTCAGTTATCCAGTTTCGACAATTCTAAAATTGCCGATAAACGAAAATCATTCACAAAAGAAGAGTGGAGGACGTTGTTGTTGCGCAGCGCAGGTTATGAGCCACAGAGTGAAGGGTTGGATGAGCGCAAGTTGAATTTGTTGTTATGCAGGTTGGTACCCTTGGTGGAAGCCAATTTCAATATGGTCGAACTTGGACCCCGGGCATCAGGTAAGTCGTACATCTACAAGGAGATTACCCCTTATGCCATTCTTATTTCGGGCGGACAAGGATCAGTGGCACAGCTATTTGTCAACAATACCACTGGAAGGGTGGGTGCGGTAGGATTATGGGATGCGATTTGTTTTGATGAAAGCACAGACAAGCTGTTCAAAGACAGGGATGCCATACCCTTGATGAAAGACTATATGGAGTCCGGTTCCTTTTCACGAGCCAAGGGAGGGGAGATTTCCGGATCAGCATCTGTGATTTTGAATGGCAACATCAATCAACCGGTGGAAACCGTGCTTCAGACTTCACATTTATTCAGTCCATTGTCTGATGAAGTCAATTTTGATACCGCCTTTCTCGACCGTATCAATTTGTTTCTTCCAGGGTGGGAAATCAGTAAATTCAGTCCGGATAACTTCACCAAGCATTTCGGCTTCAGCACCG
>JBILSG010000367.1:0-2847 GCA_044372235.1 Chitinophagaceae bacterium | reverse complement strand
CAAATCAACCTGCTCTTTGAGGGAACCAATCTGTGCTTCGCGCTGAGCATCTGCGATGGCGCGCTGACGCTCCAATTCAGACTTCTCATCACGACATGCCTTTGTTTCTTTCTGGGAAGCAACAAGCTGTTCATTCAAACCCGCATACTTATCAGTTAAAGCCTGAAATTTTTTGGTACTGACACAGGAGAAGAGTGTAATTGTCAGCAAAAGTGGAAAAACAAATAATTTTCTTTTCATCGTTATTAATCGTTTAATAGTTGTTTACTACAAATATAAAATGTCAAGTTGAAAACATTTTAATTAATATTTGTTCAACAAAAGAGATTTGAAACAGATTTTTCTTTAATTTGAATCGATTTTTGCACCGGTTGCTTGCCGGAATTTCTTGTTTGTTTTCTCATGTCTACCCTGCTATTTGTCTAAATAGCAGGGTTTTTTGTTGTTTTCATCATAAAAACAGGATAAAAGACTAATATTTTTAGTGTAAATAATGCTAAATTTATTAGTTAGTCATTTTAAATCCCCTTACCTTTACCTCCTTAAAATTTACTTACCATGTCAAATAATGAAAAACTGAAGGCCCTGAAGCTTACACTGGATAAAATTGAAAAAGATTTTGGAAAAGGCAGTGTAATGATGATGAATGAAAAGGGTGAAGCGCAAATTGAAGTTGTTTCCACGGGGTCGATTGGTCTGGATAGTGCATTGGGAATTGGTGGGCTTCCGAAAGGCAGGGTAATTGAAATATATGGTCCGGAAAGTTCAGGTAAAACCACAGTGGCCATCCATGTAATTGCTGAGGCACAGAAAAAGGGTGGCATGTGTGCCATTATTGATGCTGAACATGCTTTTGACAGTGCCTATGCCAGAAAACTGGGTGTGGACGTTGATAACTTATTGATTTCCCAGCCTGATTATGGCGAGCAGGGGCTGGAAATTGCAGACAGGTTAATACTTTCAGGTGCCCTGGATGTGGTGGTTATCGATTCTGTGGCTGCATTGGTTCCCAAAGGGGAACTGGAAGGTGAGATGGGTGACAGCAAAATGGGTCTCCAGGCGCGTTTGATGAGTCAGGCACTGAGAAAGCTGACTGCAACAATCAGTAAAACAAATACAATCTGCATTTTCATCAACCAGCTGCGTGAAAAGATAGGTGTCATGTTCGGTAATCCCGAAACCACAACGGGTGGAAACGCACTGAAATTTTATGCTTCTGTCAGGCTTGACATCAGGAGAGCAGCACAAATTAAAGATGGTGATGAAGCAATTGGTAACAGGGTAAAGGTAAAAGTGGTGAAAAATAAGGTTGCACCGCCATTCAGGTCAGCTGAATTCGATATCATCTTTGGCGAAGGAATATCCAAAACGGGTGAGATCATAGACATGGGTGTAGAACTGGGAATCATTCAGAAAAGCGGCAGCTGGTACAGTTACAATGGAGACAAACTGGGTCAGGGAAGGGATGGCGTAAGACAACTTATGACAGATAATCCTGAAATGGCAAACGAAATTGAAGTAAAAATCAGAGAAAAAATCAAAGAGATGCAAGGGGCTTAATGCAGTTGCCTCCTTGTTTGGAAACCGTGTCCCGCTCATGCAGGATGCGGTTTTTTATTTATTTTCACCAGGAACAATTATAACATGGAAACCAAAAGATTACTGGACGCAAGAAAATGCATAGCGCTGGTTGCACACGATAATAAAAAGAAGGAGCTGATTGAGTGGGCCGTTTACAACAAAACAGCACTGTCAAGACATGAACTTATTGCAACAGGAACTACAGGAAGGTTACTCGAAGAATCCTTAGACCGCTCTATAAAAAAATTACTAAGCGGTCCGCTTGGTGGTGACCAGCAGATTGGTGCTTTAATTGCTGAAGGTAAGGTTGATGTCCTGATTTTTTTCTGGGATCCCATGGAAGCACAACCACATGATCCGGATATCAAAGCATTACTCAGACTGGCCGTTACCTGGAATATCCCCTTTGCATGCGACCGGGCTACTGCTGATTTTCTGCTTACTTCACCCCTGATGCATGCCAATTACACCTGTATCATTCCAGACTATTCAACTTACATCAGAAGAGACGCAATAAAATAAACAGCATGAAAAAATTATTTACATTATGTCTCATCGCCACAACACTCGTTAAAGGCACATTGGCACAGGATACCATCAGCAAATCAGATGTGGCTGCTGCTGCAAAACTGATTGCACTGCAATACTCAGCAAAAGAAGTAGAAATGATGTTGCCTGATTTGCGGGATAATGTGCGCGATTATGAACAGATGCAACGCTACCCCCTGCGCAATAATATTCAGGTAAGCATGGTTCAACAACTAGTTCCGGATCAGCTTCAGCAAAAGCGTATAAAATGGCGCTATGATAAATCTATCAGGCTACCTGAAAATAGAGCAGACCTCGCTTTTTTTTCTATCAACCAGCTGGCATCACTTTTACGCAACAGTTCCATTAGTTCGGTTGAGCTTACTCGCTTCTTCCTGGATAGACTGAAAAAATACAGCGACACCCTGCAGTGTGTGGTGAGCGTGACAGAAACAATAGCCATGGAACAGGCAACACAGGCAGACCTTGAACTTTCTAAAGGAATCGACAGGGGTCCGCTTCATGGCATTCCATACGGATTAAAAGACCTTTTTGCTGTAAAAGGAACAAAAACAACCTGGGGTGCTGAGCCTTACAAAAATCAAAGCATAGATGAAGATGCTTATGTCTACACACAACTGAAAAATGCCGGTGCCGTTCTTATTGCCAAGTTTACTCTGGGTGCATTGGCAATGGGCGATTATTGGTTTGGCGGCAGAACAAAGAATCCATGGAGCC
>JBILSG010000366.1:0-2849 GCA_044372235.1 Chitinophagaceae bacterium | reverse complement strand
TTAATCCATCTGCAAAAAGCTTTTGAATATCTGCAGTATAACAATCCTGCATCATCATCACGATAAATGGACCGAGGCCTGCAGCTTTGGCGCCGGGCACTCCTTTCTTGTCAGGAATAAATGTATCAGCGATTTCAGCAATCAACGATTCCTGTGATGCTATTGATTGGGCTTCATTTTCACCATCCAAAACCCCATTGAACATTTCGCAAGCTCCAAAGCCTGAAAAAGTTATTGCTCCTCCCAATAAAAAGGTGGCCCTTCTAACTGCTTCTCTTCTGTTCATCTATTTTTTTTATCTAATTAAAAAATCATTTACCTCTTGCTTAAATTGATGCCTGAAATATGATAAAGAACTGGTTGTTTCAAACCTATGATTTTTCTGAATATATTGATTAACTAATTATCTCTTTTTCTGCAGTTTTTATTTCCTTCTTTAATTTTTGCACTGATTTTTCTCTAAGTTCTCAGCAATTGTTACCTAAATTGCCTGAAATAGTTTCCCATGCGTGCATTATTGATTGGCAGCTGCCTGTTGGTTTCCCTGGTTTCCCTGGTCTCACAAGCTCAGGTTAAAACCAATGGCGACAAGGCTGAATTGACAAAGCCTGGCATTACGCGGCAACGCTTCGCACAGGCACCGGAAGAATTCAGGGGGGCATGGATAGCCACAGTAGACAATATCAACTGGCCGAGTAAACCCGGACTCTCCACAGCTGAACAACAAAAAGAAGCAATAGGTATCCTTGACCGGCTGCAGTCTTTGAACTTTAACGCAGTGATCTTTCAGGTGCGTCCGCAGGCTGATGCACTCTACCAAAGTGAACTGGAACCCTGGTCCTATTTTCTTACCGGCGAACAAGATAAACTGCCTGACCCCTTTTATGACCCGCTGATTTTCTGGATCGAAGAAGCGCACAAAAGGGGAATGGAACTGCATGCCTGGCTCAACCCATACCGGGCTCACCATTTTAAGGGTAAAAGCAACAGCAGCAGGTCAATCCTGCAAAAAAATCCCGAACTGGTCGTGTCTCTGAAAGAAGGCTATTTCTGGATGGACCCTTCCCTGAAAGAAACGCAAGACCGAACATCTGCAGTGGTTTTAGACATCATCAAACGCTATGATGTGGATGGTATCCACTTTGATGATTATTTTTATCCCTACCCATCCTACCATGGCAATGAGGATTTTCCAGACGACAGCAGCTGGAACATTTACCTGAAAGCAGGTGGAAAACTGACTCGGGGCGACTGGCGCAGGGAAGCCGTGAATACATTGATAGAAAGAATCTACAAAGAAATCAAAACTGAAAAAAAGTATGTTAAATTCGGACTGAGTCCGTTTGGAATATGGAAACCCGGATACCCTGCCTCAATTGAAGGATTCGACCAGCATGATAAACTCTATGCTGATGCCAAACGCTGGTTGAACAAGGGATGGATTGATTATTTTTCTCCCCAGCTTTACTGGCCAACAGGAAAAATAGCACAAAGCTATCCCATACTGCTGGGCTGGTGGCAGGAAGAAAATACCCACCAGCGTCACCTCTGGCCAGGCATCAATATCGGCACCGACAAAAACGGTATTGCCAACAACCAGGAAATCATCAGCGAAATCATGATTGCCCGGGCTATGGTACCCAAAAGTGCCGGGGTAGTTCACTGGCATGGTCATTCCGTTATCAACAACCCTACACTGTCTCGTGCCCTGCAAGAAGGTGTTTACAAATCTCCCGCACTGGTTCCTGCAAGTCCCTGGCTGCAATCGACTCCACCGCTGAGCCCTGCTGTATCCATTATAACCGCTGCGGATACAGTTGAAATCAGCTGGACGCCCAGAGACAACCAGGTGGTCAAATGGGTACTTTATTTTAAATACCAGGAAAAATGGGAACACCGCATCCTCAATAAAACAGAAAATAAAGTTTTACTTCCTGTATCGAGGTCAGAAAAATCGGGAGAAAAAACACCACTGAAATTCATCATGGTTACTGCAATAGACAGGGTTGGTCTGGAAAGTGAGCAGCATCCGGTTATCATCAGTAATTAAAACACATACTGCACACCAAACATAACTGTTCGTCCGGTTAACTGTCTGCGGAAAACAGTGGTGCCGCGTTCAGCAACATGAAATATGCTGTAGTAACGGATATTCAACAGGTTGGATGCATGTAAACTCAGCTTCCACCTGTCTTTCACAGAAAGCTCACCCATGCCATCGAGTGCATGAAAATATCCGGAAAACCTTGACCTGTCATAACCATACCGGATCTGGATTACTCCCCGCTGTAGTATCCTGTAATGAAGCTGCATGCCTGTTCTGTGCATCGTCATAGCAGCTGCAGCAACACCTGACCCATAGACATTACTGCTTAGCGTAATGGTATAAAACGACGTCAGATTAATAGCCTTCTTCCAGTGTGTGCTGATCCTGTTTTCAATCAGTATATAGTTGAAGCGGGTGTCATAGTTAATTGCATTAACACGCTGTGGCTGTTTTAGCCTGCTTAAACTACCGCTGAGATTGTATTTGATTTTTACAGCGTGCACATATTTTTCAAGATTAAACTGTCCCGTAAACCTGAGCTGTCGCGGCACCTGAAATGTAGATAGGGTTTCATAAGTATCTCTGACGGTAAGCTGTAAACCTTGTTCAAATGAACTACTGGATACCTGTGCAA
Source organism: Chitinophagaceae bacterium (assembly GCA_044372235.1). Taxonomy (GTDB): domain Bacteria; phylum Bacteroidota; class Bacteroidia; order Chitinophagales; family Chitinophagaceae; genus Pollutibacter. Next base: position 168 of record JBILSG010000366.1, on the reverse strand, counting down.
ATGCATTCAGCATAAGACCTGTATACAAATTCATTTTTACAATTCCAAGCTGTGTTTGCAACACCCTGGGCACTGCAAACTGCTGCGGAGAATACATCTTCGTTACTGAAGTAATATAAAACGGACCAGCCCAGATAGACTGGCCATCTTGAATTTTTTTCGAAGCCT
>JBILSG010000365.1:0-2853 GCA_044372235.1 Chitinophagaceae bacterium | reverse complement strand
TATAGTTTGGTCCTTTTATATCGGATCCGTTGTTTTTTTGCTGGCAGTACTTTATACTGTTTTTAAAAGCAAGGAATATCCTCCTGATGAGATCAATGAACAAGCCCAATTGCCATCTGAAAATATTTTTAAGGAAATAATAAGTGCCTTTGGAAATATGCCATCCCAGATGAAGCGACTTGCAATGGTGCAGTTTCTGACTTGGCCCGGATTGTTCCTGATGTGGTTTTATTACAGCACAGGTGTAGCCGTGAATATTTTTGGTGGAAATGCCAGCGCTTCAGAAGGGACTGACGCAGCGACGTTATTCAGTCTTGGTTTGGAATTAGCCAACACAACATCTGCGATCCTCAACCTGGTCACGTTCCTTTTTTCTTTTTCCATTCCCTTTATCGTTTCCAAGATTGGTAGCAAACTCACCCATACCGTATGTCTAATTATCGGCGGGTTAGGCTTGATCAGTGTGAATTTTATCACAGAACCTGCTATGTTATTCTTGTCCATGAGCATGGTAGGCATAGCGTGGGCTTCCATTCTCTCCATGCCTTATACTATGTTAGCTGGAAGTATTCCCCCTCAAAAGATGGGAATATATATGGGTATCTTTAACTTTTTTATAGTACTACCTGAAATTATCGCATCACTTACTTTTGGTAAAATCATGCAAAACTACCTTGATAATGACCGGTTACTGGCCGTATTAATTGGAGGTGTTCTGCTAATAGCTGCTGCATTACTTTGTTTATTCATTGTTAAGGAGGAAAAAAATTGAATTTTTATGAGGAGAATAGGTAGCATTTTTATTTTATTCATTTTTTTAGCTCAGCTTGCTCAAGCCAATAATCAAATTAATTGTTATCCATCCCACTGGTGGGTAGGTATGAAACATTCAAACCTGCAGGTTATGTTACATGCCCAAAAAGATATAAATAAGTCTGTAAAGGTAAAATACCCTGGTGTTATTGTTACCAAAGTGTACCAACCTGAAAACAAACACTATCTTTTTGTAGACCTTCTCCTTTTGCCAACAGTTAAACCGGGAAGTTTTGACTTTGTATTTGACGATGGTACAAAACTGAATTATGAATTGAAATCAAGGCAAAAAATACAGTCAAAACCAACTCAACAAGGAGTCCGATCAAATGATCTGGTGTATTTAATAATGCCTGATCGGTTTGCTAATGGCGATCCTTCCAATGATGCATTCAAGGATCTGCGAGATTCAACTTCAGACAGAAATAATCCATACAGCCGGCATGGAGGTGACCTTTTGGGGGTAAAACAAAAACTCGACTACCTCAAAGATCTTGGTTTCACCTCTCTATGGATGACGCCTGTGTATGAAAATGATATGCCAAAAATGCAGGAAGGACCCTGGCTTATGAGCGGTTATCATGGATATTGGATAACCAATCATTATCAGGTAGACAAGAGACTGGGCGGAAACAAGGCGTATCGTGACCTTGTTGATGCAGCCCATGAAAAAGGATTGAAAATAGTTCAGGACGCTGTTTACAATCATGTGGGTTCTTACCACCACACAGTCATTGATCTGCCAATGCTGGACTGGTTAAACCAATGGCCAGCCTATACAGGATCCAATCACCGCGAAGAATTGTTTACTGACCCCTACGCTTCCGCAGCAGAAAAAAAGGTAATGATAGGTGGATGGTTTGTGCCACATCTTCCGGATCTTAATCTGGCAAATCCATATTGCGCGAAATATGTGATACAAAATAATATCTGGACTACCGAAGAGTTTGGCATCGATGGTTGGCGGGTGGATACCTACAAATATTGCGATGAAAAATTCTTAAATGAAATAAATCAGGCATTGCTCAGGGAGTATCCTAATTTGACCGTTTTTGGTGAAGCCTGGACAAATTCTGTTCCTGCAAGTGCATACTTTACGGAAAATAATATGGATGTCCCTTTCAAACATAAAATTAAGGGAGTTACTGATTTTCCACTTAATTCAGCCATGTACAATGCACTCAATGATAACTTTGGCTGGACTGATGGTATTATGAAACTTTATATGACCCTTTCTCAGGATTTCTTGTATAAAGATCCATTTACCAACTGTATTTTTCTTGATAACCATGACATGAACAGATTTTACTCCATGGTTGGTGAAGATATATCTAAATACAAGATGGGTCTTGGTTTGCTTATGACCCTCAGGGGTATCCCACAAGTTTATTATGGCACTGAGGTTCTTATGAAAAACTACAAAGATCCCAATGATGCTGCCGTTAGAAAAGACTTTCCAGGTGGCTGGGCGAATGATACCGTAAATAAGTTTAACGTTGCGGGCTTGAATGACAAAGAATTTGAAGCATTTGCTTTTTTTAAAAAACTTGCCAATTACAGAAAAAACAGTGTAGTGCTTGCCAAAGGTTCACTCAAACAATTTATTCCCCAAAACGGACTTTATGTTTATTTCAGGAAACTTGGTGATCAAAGTATCATGTGTGTAGTCAATACAAATAAACAGACTCAGCGCATTAAAATGGATCATTATAAAGAAGCAACAAGTGAATACAATACAATTCTGGATATTATGAGCGACAAAGGTGAAAGATTGCCATCTGAATTAGCTGTTCCGCCATTGGGATTTATGATGTATGAACTGAAAAAATAAATGTCTAAACCAAACACGCATCAATCCACAAACATTATTAAGCCTTACGAGGAAGTACATTTTGTAAATACAAGCGGGACGGTTTGGAACTATTCCATTTTCACAGAGGATGCAATTGCCAATTTCCAAGCTGGCACCCTTTATAATGCCTATAACTACTTTGGGAATAAACAAATTGTAGTTTTAAGTCAGCCCGGAACATATTTTGC
>JBILSG010000064.1:0-9496 GCA_044372235.1 Chitinophagaceae bacterium | reverse complement strand
AATGCCTTGCGTAAGGAAAAGCATATATCACATTTTACATTGCAGGAGGCAGTTGACCTTGCTACAGATTTAAATATTCCTCAAACCTACTTCACGCATATCAGTCACCAGATGGGTTTTCATGAAGCTGTAGATACCGAACTTCCCAAGGGGATGGCGCTGGCGTATGACGGACTTTCATTTTCTGTGGATTTTCCCGTGAAATAGCGTTTTTTTCCCATTACCATTTTTTGCTGTCTGACTAGATTTGGTGGATGAATTTAAATGCACATATCAAAGCCTGGCTGACTTTCAGCAGGAAGGAACGGGCAGGTATTTTTGTTCTTTTTGTGATAGCAATTTTGCTTTGGGTCTTACCCTTTTTTTTTAGTAACGGGGATGTTCCAGATGAAATCTTGATGATTAGTCCGGTCAGGTATGATTCTGCTAAAGCAATCCTGGTGCGGAACAATGCAGCAAACAGTTTTGCAACGGATCGGCGAGGTTTCAGTTTTAAAAGTAGTAGTAAGGTTAATTCAAACGGGCGACAGCCCCAAAAAATCGATATCAACCTGGCTGATAGCGCAGCACTGGAGCGTTTGCCTGGAATAGGAGAAAAACTCTCCATCAGAATCGTTCGCTACAGAGATCGACTCGGTGGTTTTGTGGCGCTTGATCAGTTGAAAGAAGTGTACGGATTGTCAGACTCAACTTTTAATTTTATCACCAGATACCTGGATATCAATGTTGCATTTAAACCGCTTCAAATTGCTGTTAATAAAGCTGATTACGTGCAATTCAGGCGCCACCCTTATATGACTACGTCTGTTTTGAAAGCTTTACTTGCATACCGTAAAACACATGGCAGCATACCAGATTTTAAATCTTGTGAACTTATTGCCAAACAAATAGGGGATAGTCTGCCAACTAGGATTAAGCCTTATCTTGATTTTGAAAATTAATCCAGGAAATCCTCTTCCTGTTCGGGAGCGTATTTGTCAAATAATTTATCGATGGCACCCTTGAGCAACGGAAATTTAGTCTTTGCGTATTCTTTGATGAGGTTAACAGACTGCCATGCCTGTTCCTCGCTTAAACCGGCTTCATTTTGGAGTTGCTCAATCAGTTCTTTCATGGGTTAAGCAACCTTGAGCAGATTCATCTTTGCATGATCAAACTTATTAACGGCATACTCCAGTGTGAGTTTGAAATGTTTCTCTGAGGACGATGGCAGTTCAAACATGGCATCGGTGAGGATACTTTCACATATAGATCTCAAGCCGCGTGCTCCAAGCTTGTATTCCATCGCTTTTTCTACCATGAAATCAAGCACAGGTTCTTCAATTTCAAGTTCAATACCCTCAAGGGCAAACAACTTGTTATATTGTTTGATGAGCGCATTTTTGGGTTTGCTGAGGATTGCCCGTAAAGTATCCTTATCGAGCGGATCCAGGTAAGTAACAACAGGAAGTCTTCCAAGCAGTTCCGGGATCAGTCCGAATGTTTTAAGATCCTGTGCATTAACAAACTTCAACAGGTTGTGCTTCATGGCATCCTGTAGATTCTTGTTTACATTGAAACCAATGGCATTGGTATTAACGCGGCGGGCAATAATTTTATCGACGCCATCAAAAGCACCGCCACAAATGAAAAGAATATTTTGGGTATTGACCTTAATCAGTTTTTGATCTGGATGCTTTCTACCTCCCTGAGGTGGAACCAGCACTTCTGTTCCTTCGAGTAGTTTAAGTAACCCCTGCTGAACACCTTCGCCGCTCACATCACGGGTGATGGAAGGGTTATCGCTTTTTCTGGCTATTTTATCTATTTCGTCTATGTAAACGATACCTGATTCTGCAGCTGTCACATCATAATTGCAGACCTGGAGCAAACGTGTAAGTATACTTTCCACATCTTCACCAACATAACCTGCTTCAGTAAAAACGGTTGCGTCAACAATGGCAAATGGAACATTCAATAACCTTGCAATTGTTTTGGCTAGCAGTGTTTTCCCGGTGCCTGTTTCGCCCACCATGATTACATTGCTTTTTTCTATTTCTATTTCTTCTGCCGGCTCTTCGTTTTTCTGTTTTTTAGTGGGTTTGGGTTGATTGAGGCGTTTGTAATGGTTGTAAACACCTACAGAAAGTATTTTTTTAGCTTCGTCCTGGCCAATAACATACTCATCCAAGTGTTTCTTAAGCTCCATGGGCTTTCTGACGGTGAGCTTGAAGCCTGACTTTGGATCCTGCTTGGATTCCACTTCCTGGATTACAATTTCCCTTGCGTGATCAACACAGGATTCACAGATATGTCCTTCCTGCCCTGCAATGAGGATTTTAACTTCATCACGGTTTCTGCCGCAGAAAGAGCAATGTAATGTTGATTTGGCCATGCCGGTCTTTTTGATAAATGGATTAAAGCGAATCTACTATTCCGTCTACAATGCCATAATGAAGAGATTCTTCAGCTCCCATCCAGTAATCGCGGTCAAAATCTTTCATCACCTTTTCAAATGTTTGTCCGCAGTTATCTGCCAGTATTTTAGCTCCCAGGGCTTTGATTTTTTTGATTTGTTCTGCCATGATTTCCAGATCTGCAGAAGTACCCTGTCCTCCGCCTGAAGGCTGATGAATCATCACTTCCCCATGAGGAAAAATGAATCTCTTCCCTTTTTCGCCACCACTCAGTAGAATGGAGCCCATTGAAGCAGCCATTCCCATGCAGATTGTTGAAACGGGCGACTTGATGAGTTGCATGGTGTCATAAATAACCATACCACTGGTTACAACCCCACCCGGACTATTGATATAAAATTTTATTTCCTTACCAGGATCAATAGCATCTAAAAACATCAGTCTGGCAGTAATGTCTTTGGCTGATTTATCATCCACAACACCCCAGAGAAATATTTTTCTTTGGTCAATGAATTTTTTGTCGAAGCGGGCACCAGAAACCATGTTCTCCATCATGTTTCCATTATCCGCTGGCTCATGTTCTTCATCCATCCGGGTTGAAAGCAATTGATTTATTTTCATGGCATTCTGTTTATTGTTTCAATTTTTTTTTGGGGTTGAGCAGTAAAACCTCATCAACGAGTCCGTACTCCTTTGCCTCGATGGCTGTCATCCAAAAGTCGCGGTCAAAATCGCCTGCTATCTTTTCTACAGCTTGTCCGCTGTGCTGGGAAACAACCTCATACAATTCCTGTTTGAGTTTTTTAACCTGCGAAACGGTAATTTCTATGTCACTGGCTTGTCCGCCTGCACCTGCACTTGGTTGGTGCATCATGATTCTTGAATGCTTCAGTGCTGTTCTTTTGCCTTCAGTACCTGCGCACATCAAAACGGCTGCCATACTGGCGGCTACTCCTATACAGATAGTTGACACATCTGGCGTTACGTACTGCATGGTGTCGTAAACACCCAGTCCGCTGTAAACAGATCCACCCGGACTATTGATATACATTTGAATGTCTCTTGTTCGGTCTGTACTATCCAGGAACAGCAGCTGAGCTGTTATGATATTTGCCACTTCGTCAGTTATGGGATATCCCAGAAAGATGATACGGTCCATCATCAGACGGCTGTAAACGTCCATCACAGCCACATTCATGGGTCTCTCTTCAATGATGTTAGGGGTTAGATTCGTCACCATATGGTTGGTGTATCCATGCAGTGTATTGCTCGAAATACCCCTGTCTTTGATCGCAAATTTTTCGAATTCTTTTCCGAGGTTCATGGTGATCGGTCTTTTGTTGTTGAAAATTACTACAAATACTGACCAAAATACGTGCCTGATCCAAAAGCGGACAAAATGCCATATAAATCATGCTACTCAGCCAGTTTGCTGGCGTGGCACAATTCAACATCTATTCCCTTTTCCCTCAATGTTTATGTTTCTCCTGTAAAGCAGCAAATTCAGCTGCTGTTACAAGCTGTTCAGTTGGTTTTGCCTGGCTAGCACCCCATTCCAGTATTTTGGTACTGAATACACGCTGGTAGGCTGATTCAACCTGCTGCTTGTCACCCATCATTCGCTCAACATAGCTATCGAGCCAGTCGTAATTCCCGCCCATATTCATGGAACCAAAATAACCCATGAGCTGCTGACGCATGCTGTCCATTATTTCCTCACGGCCTACCTGAATGTTGTTTTGTGTGCCAATCTCATTACTCACAAGCGTCCACCTCAGTTGATTGAGGAAGGCAGGAAATTCCTTTTCTACACTCTCTTCAGTTTGTTCCTTTTCGCCGCTCTTAAGGAGCCATTTTCTCAGGAATGTCTCCGGGAATACCATCTCCGTTTTTTCAGAGAGGATATGGAATATTTCATGCTCCAGCAGGTGCATTGCCTGATGTTTCCAGTAGCCTGCTATCTGAGTTTTGATTTCAGTCCTGAAAGCATCTTCGGTTTCAATTTCTTTACCGGGTATAGCCTCCTTGAAAAAGTCGGCATCCATTGCACGTTTTTCAACAAATGCAATCTTGTTGATCGTCATCAGGAAATACTGGTCCAGTTCTTCCGCACTTTCCTTGTTTACACCAAGATCACCAGCAAGCCAGTCTCTTTCTTTTTCTTCAAATGCTACAGAGAGCTGAATGGTAATGCTGTCGTCTTTCTTTTTTCCTTTCAATTGTTCCTGAACAGTTTTGCTGAAGTAGTTCAGTAACAGAGAGTTATCTTTTTTTGGTGCATCTTCTGCCACCACTCCGGCAGCATCTGAAAGCTGGAATGAAACATTAAGGACATCCTCATCGTTGGATATGACCTCAGGTTCAGTCATCTTGCCTAACCTGCGGGTGATCCTGTCAATTTCTTCGTTGATCATCTCTTCAGTTGCTTCAACAACATGAAGGGTAGTGGAAGCAGACCCCAGGTCTGGTATTGCAAATTCAGGTTTCAAACCTATTTCAAAGCTGAAACTGTAGTCTTTGGGTTCATGTTGATTGAAAAGCGCAGGGTCGTTACCATCTTCGGGGAGGGGTTGCCCCAGGTAGGCTATATTTTCCTGCTGAAGATATTGCATCAGCTCATTTTCAATGGCCTTCAGCACTTCCTCGGTAAAAACAGAAGCACCGTACATCTTTTTAACCACACCGGTAGGAACCATACCCTTTCTGAATCCGGGAATGTTGGCGGTTTTGGCATATTTCTTCAGAGAAGTTTCATAGTTCGGATTGTAGTCAGCCGGTGATACAGTTACGCTGATTCTTTCATGCAAGGGAGCTAGTTGCTCCCGATTGATTTGTGCCATGGTAATTTTTTTGGGAAAAGAGCTGTGCGGGTGGAGGGACTCGAACCCCCAAGCCTCGCGGCACCAGATCCTAAGTCTGGCGTGTCTACCAATTTCACCACACCCGCATCGAGCTGTTTAAGCTCTATATTGGCTCTTTTCAAATTGGGCAGCAAAGGTAGGATTTTCAAATGAATAAAAAAGGCAATCAGGGTGTTTTTCGTTAAATTTGGTCTTAATGGAGAGAACAGAGAAAGATTTTTTACTTCCTCAATACGACTTGAATGAGGAACAGGAGAAAAAAGAGATTGTACGCAGGTACCGCGCACTGCTTCGTGCGCTGAAGCCTAAGCTGAAGCAAGGCGACAAGGAATTGGTCCGTTCTGCCTTCGAAATGTCTGTGGATGCACATAAAACCATGCGCCGTAAAAGCGGTGAGCCTTATATTTTTCATCCGCTTGCCGTTGCCATGATCTGTGTAGAGGAAGAAGGACTTGGTGTCCGTTCCTGTATCTGTGCCCTTCTGCACGATACGGTGGAGGATACAGATATAACACTGGAAGATATTCAGCAGGAGTTCGGTTCTGAAATAACCAGAATCATTGATGGGCTGACCAAAATATCCACGGTAGTGGACAATAACACCAGTCAGCAGGCAGAAAACTTCAAAAAAATTCTACTTACACTTACAGATGATCCAAGGGTAATTCTGATCAAGCTGGCAGACAGACTGCACAATATGCGCACACTTGATAGCATGAAGGTTGAAAAACAGCTTAAAATTTCATCGGAAACAGTTTATGTATATGCCCCGCTTGCACACAGAATGGGACTTTACGCCGTAAAGACTGAGATGGAAGATCTTTCCATGAAATACCTGGAACCCGAGGTCTACCATCAGATTGCAAGAAAGCTGTCTGAAACCCGGCGTGAGCGATCCCGTTACATCAATGAGTTCATCAAACCGGTTCGGGAAAAGCTTGAGAAAAATGATTTCCCTTTTGAGATTTACGGGAGGCCCAAATCCATACATTCTATCTGGAACAAGATGAAGAAAAAGAATGTGGAATTTGAGGAGGTATATGACCTGTTTGCTATCCGGGTAATTGTTGATGTTCCACATGAGCTGGAAAAGGAAGCCTGCTGGAAAGTTTATTCATTTGTTACGGACATGTACAATCCGGCTCCGGAAAGACTCCGCGATTGGCTGAGCAATCCCAAATCCAATGGCTATGAGGCGTTGCATACCACCGTAATGGGCCCGCAGGGCAAGTGGGTGGAGGTGCAGATCCGGTCTAAACGGATGAACGAAATTGCAGAAAAAGGTCTGGCCGCCCACTGGAAGTATAAGGAGGGGGGTGCAGAAGAAGACCGATTTGATAAATGGTTTTCTCAGATAAAGGAAGCGCTGGGTTCGGAAGACCTCAGTTCAATTGATTTCCTGCAGGATTTTAAAACTTCATTTCTTGCGGAAGAAATTTATGTATATACGCCAAAAGGTGATGTAAAAATGCTTCCGGTGGGTTCCACTGCCCTTGATTTTGCTTTTTCAATTCATACAGCCATCGGGTCTAAATGCATTGGTGCCAAAGTAAATCATAAGCTGGTGCCGATCAGTCACAAATTACGCAGTGGAGATCAGATTGAAATCATCACCTCCAACAAGCAGAAACCCGGCGAAGACTGGCTAAGTCTTGTGGTTACAGCAAAGGCTAAAAACAGGATTAAAGATGCACTCAAGGATGAGAAACGTAAAGTTGCAGAAGACGGAAAGTATTTTCTCGAACGCAAGATGGCATCACTCGGAGCTCCGGTGAGTACACAGAATATTGACGAACTTGTGTTGTTCTATAAGCTCCCCTCTGCGCTTGACCTGTTTTACCGTATTGCTGTCAAACAAATCGACCTCAGAGAATTGAAAGAGTTTGAGGTTCGTGGAGAAAAGCTTGAATTGATTAAGGCACGCAAGCAGGAATCTAAGCCTGAGCCAACTTCTACCAAGCAGGAGACACATAAAGACACCGAGCTTATCATTTTTGGGGAGAGTAGTGACAGGATTGTTTATACCCTGGCTAATTGTTGCACGCCAATTCCGGGTGATGACGTGTTTGGATTTGTTTCAACTGGTAAGGGTTTAATTATTCACAGGACAAATTGCCCCAATGCCACGCGTTTGCTGTCAAGTTTCGGACACCGAATTGTAAAGACAAAATGGGCCAAGAATAAGGAGATTTCATTTTTAACCGGATTAAAACTTACCGGATTGGATGATGTTGGCGTTATTCACAAAATAACAAACCTCATATCAGGCGAGTTGCGTATCAATATCAGTGCCCTTACCGTTGAAGCAAAGGAAGGTATTTTTGAAGGCAACATCAGGCTGTATGTTCACGACAAGGATGAGCTTGAAAATCTTTTCTCCAGATTAAAATCCCTTTCGGGTATACAAAGTGTGAGCCGCTACGATGTGGATGAGTGAGTAATATTTATTTTTTCACCTTTAAAGTCATTCAACTAAATTTGCGGCTTAACATCCAAAATATTTTATGGTTGATGTACTCTTAGGCTTGCAATGGGGTGACGAAGGGAAGGGTAAGATAGTTGATTACTTTGCTCCAAAGTATGATATTATCGCCCGATTTCAGGGTGGTCCGAATGCGGGTCATACGCTTTATGTGAATGGATCAAAGATTGTGTTGCATCAGATTCCTTCTGGAATTTTTCATGAGAACGCAGTTAACCTGATTGGAAGTGGGGTAGTGCTGGATGCAGTAACGTTAAAAAAGGAGTTTGATAAGGTCGCCTCCTTTGGTGTGGATGGCCGCAAAACGCTTTATGTTTCTGAGCGCACACATCTTATCCTCCCAACGCATAGGGCGCTCGATAAGGCATCTGAAGTTTCCAAAGGAAATGATAAGATAGGATCTACCTTGAAAGGTATTGGTCCTGCTTACATGGATAAAACAGGCAGAAACGGTTTACGGGTGGGTGATTTGTTGGATAAGAATTTCACTACCCAATACATCAAGCTCCGACTTAAGCATCAGCGCATGCTTGATTCATTTGGTTTCAACGACGATATCTCTGAGTGGGAAGAAGAATTTTTTGAGGCTATTGAATTCATGAAGAGTCTCAAAATTGTAAATGGAGAATACTTCATCAACGAACAGATTCGAAACGGCAAAAAAGTGCTGGCAGAAGGCGCACAGGGTAGTATGCTGGATGTTGATTTTGGCACTTTTCCTTTTGTAACATCTTCCAATACCATATCCGCTGGTGTTTGTACAGGATTAGGTATTGCTCCTCAGAAAATCAAGGAAGTAATCGGTGTTACCAAGGCTTATTGTACACGTGTGGGAAGTGGTCCGTTTCCAACTGAACTGCATGACGAAACAGGTGAGCGCCTGAGGAAGATCGGCAATGAATTTGGAGCAACTACCGGCAGGCCACGCCGTTGTGGTTGGATAGACCTGGTAGCGCTGGATTTTGCCTGCATGGTTAATGGGGTTACCCAGATTGTGATGACGAAATCTGATGTGTTGGACGCTTTTGAGGAGCTATCAGTCTGTACATCCTATGGCATAAACGGAACCCAACAGAAAGCAGTTCCTTATCAGATGTCCAAGTTGCCTATTGAGCCTCATTATGAGCATTTCCAGGGCTGGCAGACTGATATAACACGTATTAGGGAACATGCTTCTCTGCCTGCGCCTATGAAACAATATATTGATTATATCAATCGTTTCCTTGGAGTAAACGTCAGTTATATAAGCAATGGTCCGGAAAGAGACCAAATTATAAGCGCTTTGTAATTGATGTTAAAAAATTGTTACTGAATTATTTGGTCATATAAAAAACTCTCAGAAATTTTACGCTGTAAATCCCTAGTAGACATGGCAAAGTCAGAAAAAGAAAAAAAAGTTACCAAGAAACCTGCTGGCGACGATTCTTCTTCTAAGCCTAAGAAAGCCTCATCCAAATCCGCAAAGGAAGATGATGGCGATGACGAGGATCTTGAATTGGATGATGAAAAACCAGCTAAACGTGCAAAGAAATCTTCAAGTGAGGACGACGATGAAGATGATGTAGACGTCGAAGACGATTGGGAAAAGGTTGAAGATGACGACAACTGGGATCCCGATTTTGACGAGTTCGACATTCCCAAGTCAAAAACCAAGAAAGCTGCTCCCGGAGGCGCCAAGAAGGCCACTGAGGAGGACGACTTCTCCATTGACGATGAGTTCAAGGATTTGGGCTATTTCGACGACGGGGGTGGAGGTT
>JBILSG010000364.1:0-2865 GCA_044372235.1 Chitinophagaceae bacterium | reverse complement strand
GTTTGGGGAGAAGGGAGAAGGGAAGAGGGAGAAGGGAAGAGGGAGAAGGGAAGAGGCACGAGGCACGAGGCAGGAGGGAAGAGGGAGAAGGGAGAAGGGAAGAGGGAAGAGGGAAGAGAGAGAAGGGAAGAGCTTGCCAACCGGAGGTTGGGCACAAGTGTTTTTTAATGGGTATATTAATTGACGGTGTTAAATAGGGTAAATCATGAAGTCAAAGTCAATCAAGAAGGATAAAATCAATATCATCACCTTAGGGTGCAGCAAGAATATGGTGGATAGTGAAGTGATGAGCGGACAACTTCTGGCTAATCAGATGGATGTTGTTCATGAAAATAAAAAGCTCGATCACAATATAGTGATCGTCAATACTTGTGGTTTCATAGACAAAGCAAAGGAAGAAAGTGTCAACACCATTCTCGATCAGGTTGAACTGAAAAGAAAGGGAAAGTTGGATAAAGTTTATGTTACCGGCTGCCTCAGCGAAAGGTATAAACAAAACCTGGAGGCAGAAATTCCTGAAGTAGATGCATACTTTGGTACTATGGAATTGCCCGGACTGCTTGCTGTACTCAATGCAGATTATAAATCTGAACTGGTTGGTGAAAGGTTACTCAGTACGCCATCTCATTATGCTTACATGAAGATCAGCGAAGGCTGTAACAGAACCTGTTCTTTTTGTGCAATTCCCCTCATGCGGGGTGGTCACCGCAGTAAGCCCATGGAGGAGCTGGTTGCAGAAGCTGAGAAACTTGTGAAATCAGGCGTAAAGGAAATTATGCTTATAGCACAGGAACTTACTTATTACGGACTCGATATTTACAAAACCCGCATGCTGCCTGAGTTATTGCGCAAACTGGCAAGGATAGACGGTCTGGAATGGATTAGGCTGCATTATGCTTATCCATCAAAGTTTCCGCTTGAAATCATTGATGTCATGAAGGAGGAACCCAAAATCTGTAACTACCTGGATATGCCATTGCAGCATGCCTCAGACCACATGCTGGATGCCATGAAAAGGCAGATCACCAGAAAGGAAATGACTGAACTAATCCATGAAATCAGGTCGAGGATTCCAGGAATATGCTTGCGAACAACCCTTATTGCCGGTTTTCCGGGTGAAACAAGGGATGATGTGGAAGAGGTAAAGGATTTTCTTGCTGAAATAAAGTTTGACAGGGTTGGCGTGTTTACTTACTCACACGAAGAAGATACCTCGGCTCATGTCCTAAACGACTCCCTTTCCCCGGAAGAAAAAGAAGAACGGGCGCAGGAAATTATTGCCTTTCAACAAGACATAAGCCTTGAGAAAAACCAGGAAAAACTTGGACAGGTTTTAAAAGTAATAGTCGATAAAAAAGAAGCGGGCAGGTATATCGGACGAACTGAATTTGACAGCGTTGAAGTAGATAATGAAGTGATAATTATTACAGATAAAAAACTAAAACCCGGTGATTTTGTTAATGTCCGCATAACTAAAGCCTATGATTACGACCTGGAAGGGGAAGTAGTTGGGTGAAAATGAGGGAAGAGGGACGAGGGACAAGGTATGAGGGACAAGCTTGCCTGCCGAAGGCAGGGCACGAGGCACGAGGCAAAAGACAAAGGCACAAAACTAAACTTTCAACTGTTTTTATCTAAATATGGAAACATCTTGCAGATACATAGATTACGAACAAACCGGAATGTTTTCCAGGTTAATCAGCGACTATCTTCAAGGTGAAAGTTTTATAAACGGATTTTCAGCCCATCAACCTGATGTAGAAGGTGTAAAGAGCGCAATTGCTGCCAGAAAATTATTTAAAACAGACAGAAAGCTTATTCAGGCTGCATTTGAAGAGAGCTATGAAGCGGAAGATCCTTCAGCGCGCCAATCCAGTAACATGGTATTGCTTGCTTCCGAAAATACTTTCACTATCTGTACTGCACATCAGCCAAATATCTTTACCGGGTATCTTTATTTCATTTACAAGACAGCACATACAATTGCATTGTCACGGAAGCTAAAGGCTGAACTGCCTCAGTATGATTTTGTGCCGGTTTTTTATATCGGAAGTGAAGACAACGACCTTGATGAGCTTTCCAAGTTCAGAATCAATGGCAAAGCATTTAGGTGGGAAACCAGTCAGACCGGTGCTGTTGGCAGGATGCAAGCTGATAAGGCTGTTGCTGAACTAATTAATGTCATTGAAACAGAGCTTGGGCATTTACCTCAGGCTCCGAAACTCATCACCCTGCTGAAAAAAGCTTACAGCAATGGTAGAACCATGGCAGAGGGTATTTTTACTTTGTTGAACAACCTTTTCCGGGAAGAGGGTTTGCTGGTCTTACAGCCCGACAGGGCAACGCTCAAGGCCGCATATCGCAAAGTGATGCGGGAAGACTTGCTTGATCAGGTTGCAGATAAGATAGTTGGTGAAACAGGTAAACGCCTCGAATCAAAGTATAAACTTCAGGTTAATCCAAGACCTGTTAATCTTTTTTACCTGAGGGATGGCATCCGCAACAGGATTGATAAAAGGGGAAATCAGTATGCTGTAGATGGAACCGTAATCAGATTCAGTGAAGCAGAGATTCTGGCAGAGTTGGATTCTAATCCAGAAAGGTTCAGCCCGAATGTAATCCTCAGGGGGCTTTATCAGGAAACAATTTTGCCGAATATCATCTTTGTAGGAGGCGGTTCTGAAGTTGCTTACTGGATGCAACTGAAAGATTTGTTTACGCACTACCAGACTCCATTTCCTGTACTTGCTTTGCGAAACAGTTTCACCATTATGGATGCAAACCTTGCACACAAAATGAATGAACTTGAAATCAGTGATGCAGATTTATTCAAGGAGGAAACAACCCTGGCCAATGAAATGGTCC
>JBILSG010000363.1:0-2867 GCA_044372235.1 Chitinophagaceae bacterium | reverse complement strand
CCCGGAATACATGCAAGTGAAATCATTGAAAATTCACGCCTGTTCATGAGTTATTTTTTAAGAATGTTGATTTTGGCTTACTTAAATATAAGCAAAATCATCAAATCATCCTTTTCTGCTCTTTGGTTATTTGAATGGCATAAATCATTTTCTCATGAAATCAAATGGTTTGACTTATCCATAATTTAGGGTAAGTCTCTTTTTATTACTTTCAAGTCCTTAAAGTATCCGATTGTTGCAATATCAACATAAAGTCCAACGCCTCCTTTTTTAACTTTCCCCAACATTTTATCAACGATAAAAGAGGAGTATTTCATATTATTAATAAACATTTCAGCAATTTCTCCATCAAATGGCAGCGCATTCAAATCTCTTTCAATTTTAAGGACATTTTCACCTTGGAACTTAATGATTGAACCTGTCACGTTATGTAATTCGAAAACTTGTTTTCCTAACGTCAATTTAGTTTGAGCCAAAACTGAGGAAAGCAGAAACAACTGAATTAAAATTATACTTGCAAATTGGGGTAATACCCATACGGCTAAAAAGATAATTAAAGAATTTGCATGAATTTTACAAAGATACAGTTAGCCTAATGCACTTATAGACAAAGAAAAAGCCATCATTTCTGATGGCTTGTCGAGGTTGGCTCTTATTCCCTCGCAAATTGGCAACAATCGTTTAAATGTTTATTGATTTCTGTATAGGTTAAGCGTATCAGAAAATAGTATTTTCCGTTAGTACTTATCTGCAAGCGAGGTAATTATATTTCTTACTATTTCCCCAATTGAAATATCTATTTCACAATCAGGAGGGTTCTCATTCGATTCCTGCACTAAAATTTATCTGGTAGTGATAGGAAAGGAGTTTTACCGTCAGTCATAATTAGTTTTGAATTGTTGCTATTTGACAAAGCACGGAAAGCCTCAATCTGTCTCAATTTCAAAATTGAAGGGGTAAGTGTTTTGTTAATAGTATCATTTGCCATTTTTATTGCCGTAGCTTCAATCTTCATGGCATTTGCTTTACCTTGGGCTTCAATCTCCAGTATTGATTTTCTACCCTCTGCTTGAATAATCGATGCGTTCCGCTCGCCTTCTGCTTGTATGCGCGCTATTTCTTTTTTTCCTTCAGCTTCAATTATTCTTCTTTCTGCATCTCTTTTCTCTCTTTCTTTTACAAATTCCATTCTTTGTGCTTCCTGCTCTGCTTGTAGTTTTTCTTCGATTGTTCTTGCCAGACCTTCAGGTAACTTTATGCTTTTCATAAGAACATTATCAATTACAAAACCTGAGGGTTCAAGAATTTCTGTCATTTCTCTACGTATGGCCTGTTCTATTTGTGTTCTTTCTCCACTGTGCATATCCTTTGCAAGAAATTTTGCAGTTACATCAGCCGCTGCTGATCTGAATACAGGTAAAATTACTTCACTCTCATAATTGAGACCGATATTTTGTACAATTTTAGGAGCTGCCTCTGGTTTCATTCTGTATAAGATTGAAATTTCAGATCTGATGGTTAATCCTTCTTTTGAAGGCAAATCAGGTTTTACTTCAATGTTAACTGTTCTGGTAGGGACTTTAATAATTGTAGTAGTCAAAAAGTTATATCCGTTAGCTCCCTGTTGAATATACTCAGGATCAATTTTTCCTAAACGTCTTTTCACACCTACTTCACCTTGACGTATAATTGTGCATGAGGTAAGTGTCACAAACAATGATGTAAATAAGAAAATAAGTTTTTGCATAATCGAAATTTTATTTGAATTACTTACTTGAAATAACCATTGAATTATTCGAGTTGTTTAATTTCTCTATTATAAAATATATTATAGATAGATATTAAAACTTGTTATTCTATTTTTGTCTTGGCCCTATTTCATATTGTAAATATGATATTAGCAAATGATTACATTATTGACATAAAGCCGCTAAATATCCTTCTTTTTGCATTAAGACGGCATCAATGCTTACAGCATATAAAAAATTATAGAAAAAGAAAAAGCCATCATTTTTGATGGCTTGTCCAGTTTTGCTCACCTTTTCCTCGAAAGATGTAGCAATAATGTGATGATTGACTTTCTGACTAAACTAAAACTGAATGGATAAACATCTTGTATAATGACGGAAGTTTAAATGCCATCTTGTTTTTCTTCTTTCTTGACCGGAGCCTTAAAAGCTCTTTTTATTACTTTCAAGTCCTTAAAGTATCCGATTGTTGCAATGTCAACATAAAGACCAACGCCTCCTTTTTTAACTTTACCCAACATTTTGTCAACGATAAAAGAGGAGTATTTCATATTATTAACAAACATTTCAGCAGTTTCTCCATTCACCTCAATTCTCATTGTTATCCATTCATTTAAGGCAACTGGTGCCGACCCCTCATAAGAACCAGGCGGATAATTCTTTCTTAACGTTTCGAATTTGGCATGAGGATAAGAAAAATATTGAACAGCGTGGTTTCTAAAAATTTGATTGGATGCTCTACCAACTTTAGGTCGCAAATAAATTGACTCAAATGCAGAATCGTTTGCAGCAATTCGATAATACAAGCCTATGAAACCGGCAGCACCTGCAAAAGGGGATGGGTCTTGAATTTGGCTATACATCTTAATTTCAATGGTTCCATTTTCGAAATCATCTAATCCAACCAATTTTGCGTAATGCTTTTCATCCACTGTTGCTTCTAATCTATTCACATCAAATGGCAGCGCATTCAAATCCCTTTCAATTTTAAGAACATTTTCACCTTGGAACTTAATGATTGAACCTGTCACGTTATGTAATTCGAAAACTTGCTTTCCTAACGTCAATTTAGTTTGAGCCAAAACTGAGGAAAGCAGAAACAACTGAATTAAAATTATA
>JBILSG010000361.1:0-2883 GCA_044372235.1 Chitinophagaceae bacterium | reverse complement strand
GAAACCAAAGTTTGCTGAAGTGGAATAACCAGCCCTCAGCTTGAGGTAGTTGACCATTTTATTATTCTGCAGGAAGCTCCATGCTGTAGTTGGCAGGTAAGAAATACTTGCAGAAGGATAGAAGATTGAACGATTGGCCTGTTCAAGGTTTGAAGACCAAGAGTTACGTCCACCTACGGTAAGGAACGCATACTCACGGAAACTCAACAAACCTTGTGCAAATGCACCCAAAGAAAGTGTCCTTGATTTGAAATCAAGTCTGTTACCACCTTCGGAGAGGTTGTCATGAATGATGAAGTTATCATGATCAAACAGTCCGTAAACAAGCTGTTGCGTAGAACGCTGACCGTTCTGCTCGTAAAGACGCTCCTGAGAGTTAACACCCGCATCAACATTCAGACGGAAGTCTTTGTTCAGGTCTGTCTGATAAGCAGTAATCACAGAGTGATCCCAGATGGTGTTGAAACCATTAACAGTCCTGTGCATACCTAATTGGAAGTCGGCACCACCTACTACACCACCTTTGTTCTGGTTGTAGTAGTTGTAATCAGAGTACTGGTCATAACCTACGCGGTAGAGTATGTTCCAATCTTTGGCAATGTCATACTTCAAAGACATGTTACCGAAAATCCTGTTGATCTTTTGTCCGGTGAAAGAGTTCTTCACAGTCCAGATCGGGTGCTGGATATCATTACCACCTCTATAATAGGTAGAAGATTTGTCCAATGGATTCTCATAAGGCAATGCAAAGAGATCAACTGCACGTGGCGTATAGATCAGATTTCCGAAAACAGAAGACGCACTTGGATTGGATCCAAATGAAGTAGCTGTGGGCGGAGATTTGAAATCTGTGATTGCGTAGTTGAAAGTACCGTTAACAGTGAATTTGTTGGAAAGCTTTACGTTACCACCCAGACCAAAAGTATTCTTGATCAGTCTGTTACCTGGAGTGAAACCTTCGTCATCCATGTAAGAGTAGTTCGCGTTGAATGAACCTGCAGAACCAACTGAGCTAGAAACACCAACTGAAGTTGTGCGGATCAAACCAGTTTGGAAGAATTGCTCAACTGAGTTATTTGGCTCATAAGCAATTTTAGCACCAACGAACTGCGGGAAAGCTGTTCTCCATGGTGTACCAAAAGCTGAAGATGCAGCCCTGTCGTAAGGATGGGCTACTGAATCCGGAGGAGTCTTGAACTTACCACCCCAATTGGAGAAGAAAGCAAAACCTACACCGTTATCAAAACCACCACCCCATGAATCCTGGTAATCAGGCAGGTTGGCAACCTTGTTAGCGAAAAGTGACTGGGTAACAGTTACTTCATTCTTTTTGTTTGTCCTTCTGGATGAACCATTCTTCGTGGTTACAAGAACCACACCATTACGTCCAAGTTCACCATAGAGTGTAGTTGCACTCAGACCTTTCAGTACGCTGATGTTCTCGATGCTGTTGGGATCGAGATCCAAGAAACGGCTAGAGGTTGTGTTACCATAAACGAAACTTGCCTGAGAATTGGTAGAAGCGTCGAAAGGAACTCCATCTACAACGAAAAGTGGTGTAGAGCTACCGGAAATGGTGTTAACACCGCGGATAACGATGTTTGTACCGGAACCGGACATACCACTTGAGTTGAGGATGTCAACACCAGGAGCCTTACCATTCAACAAACGTACAACGTCACCATCGGGACGAAGTTCGAGTGCTTTTTTGTCTACCGAAGCAACCGCATATCCAAGGGCTTTCTTTTCCCTGCGGATACCCTGGGCTGTTACTACAACTTCCTGCATCGCATTGGAAGCTGATTTCAGGGAGATGTTGGATAGGTTAGATCCGGAACGAACCGTGATACGGTCGTAACCAATGTAAGTTACCTCCAAAGTTGTGTTGAGGTCCTTAACGGAAAGCGAAAATGTACCATCAGCAGCAGTTGTAGTTCCCGTCTGGGAGCCTGCTACTTTAATGGATACACCTGACAAGGGAGCGCCTTCGGCGTCTGATACCTTGCCCTTAACTACTGTTTGCGCAAATACCCCTGGTATTGCAAAAAGCAAACAGCACATGAACAGTGTAAGTTTTCTCATGCAGTTGATTTTTGTTTATAAAACGATAAATGTCCAATTGCGAATATAAAGCAAAAATCGATTTTCAGCGTGAAATGTTAAAAAAAGATGATTTTTTGTTTAAATATTTCGAATTTAAAGTAAACAGAAAAAATAGTAATTCTTACTAATTCCGGTCTCTGTTGCTCAGGTATATAAGTATGTACTGAATTAAAGTCACCAGGGAGGCAACAGCAGCCACAACATAAGTCATTGCAGCCCAATGCAATGCATCTTTAGCCTGAATCAGCTCTTGCCCGTTGGAAATCCCGGATTGCTGAAGCCAGGAAAGTCCACGCTTGCTGGCGTCAAACTCCACAGGCAATGTGACAAGCGAAAAAATTGTTGTGGTGGCAAACAGAATTATACCCCCAAGAAGGAGCCCAGGAAAGGTATTTACAAGTAATATACCGGCCAGCAGCACCCATTGGATGAACATGGAACTGAATTGAACGATGGGAACCAGCCTGCTTCTGAGCATAAGCCAGGGGTATGATCTGGCATGCTGTACGGCATGTCCGCATTCATGAGCAGCCACTGCCGCTGCTGCAATACTGGCCTGGTGGTAAACATCCGGACTTAAGGAAACTGTTTTGGTGAGCGGGTTGTAATGGTCTGAAAGAAAACCCTGACCAAGTTCAACCTTGACATTATATATACCGTTGTCTTTAAGCATCTGTACAGCAACATCCCGACCAGTTAATCCTGAACGTATCCTGACTGTTCCGTACTGATTGAACTTTGACTTCAGCCTGAGGGATACCAGCATGCCTATGCCTACAA
>JBILSG010000362.1:0-2883 GCA_044372235.1 Chitinophagaceae bacterium | reverse complement strand
ACAGCAGAAAAAGTTAAGAGTGCCATTGCTAAACATGCAAAAGTAGATTTTGATGTGGTCTCTAACCCTGAATTTCTGCGTGAAGGTGTTGCCGTTGACGACTTTATGAAGCCAGACAGGGTTGTTATTGGCACTGATTCTGAAAGAGCCAAGAAGCTAATGGCGGAGTTGTATGCACCTTTTGTTCGTTCAGGGAACCCATTGATATACATGGATGTAAGGTCTGCCGAATTAACCAAATACGCGGCAAATTCTTTTCTGGCAACCAAGATATCATTCATGAATGAAATCGCACAATTGTGTGAGAGGTTAGGTGCAGATGTAGACATGGTCAGGCTAGGAGTAGGCAGTGATGACAGAATCGGGAAAAGATTTTTGTTCCCAGGAATTGGCTATGGTGGAAGTTGTTTCCCAAAAGATGTTCAGGCCCTAGTTAAAAGTGCCAAGGAAGCTGATTATGATTTTCAAATACTCAATGCAGTAATGGACGTCAATGAAAAGCAGAAGCTCCACCTTATGCCGAAGATCAGTAATTTTTTCAACGGAGATCTCAAAGGAAGACATTTCGCACTTTGGGGACTTGCGTTCAAACCCAATACGGATGATATACGGGAGGCCCCGGCACTCTATATTATTGAATCTTTACTGGCCCAAGGTGCTACTGTTACCGCTTTTGATCCGGAAGCTATGCCCAACGTTAAACAATTGATGGGGGAAAGTATTGCTTTCGCGGAGAACCAGTATGAAGCCCTAGAGGGTGCTGATGCCTTGATTATTGCAACAGAATGGAATGAGTTCAGGACACCTGATTTTTTGAAAATTGTCAGGGCCATGAAAAGAAAAGCGATATTTGATGGTCGGAATCTGTTTGATGTGAAGAGCATCAGTGAACTTGGATTTCATTATGAAAGCATAGGCCGAAACTTCAATTCTAATATCTGATTTATGTCTAATAAACGTGTTCTTATTACCGGGGCTGCAGGTTTTCTGGGCTCACATCTTTGTGACAGATTTATAAGAGAAGGCTTTGACGTAGTGGGAATGGATAACCTCATTACAGGGGACCTTCGCAACATAGAACATCTTTTTAAATTAAAGGAGTTTGAATTCTACCACCACGATGTATCCAAGTTCATACATGTGCCAGGTAATATTGATTATATACTCCACTTTGCATCTCCTGCCAGTCCGATTGACTACCTCAAAATACCTATTCAAACCCTCAAGGTAGGCGCTTTGGGTACACATAATTGTCTTGGTCTGGCAAGGGCAAAGGGCGCCAGAATGCTAGTGGCATCCACTTCTGAAGTTTATGGTGACCCACTGGTGCATCCACAAAACGAGGAGTACTGGGGTAATGTTAATCCTGTTGGACCAAGAGGCGTTTACGATGAAGCCAAAAGATTCATGGAATCAATTACCATGGCTTATCATACCTTTCATCAGGTAGAAACAAGGATTATAAGAATCTTTAATACATATGGTCCGAGAATGAGGCTAAACGATGGTCGTGCATTGCCTGCATTTATTGGACAGGCATTGCGAGGAGAGGATCTGACTGTTTTTGGGGATGGTTCCCAAACCAGGTCTTTTTGTTACGTTGATGACCTGATTGACGGAATATACCGGTTACTGATGAGTGATTATGCTTATCCGGTAAACATAGGAAATCCTTCAGAAATAAGTCTGCTGGAGTTTGCAGAAGAAATCCTCAAGCTCACCGGTGCAGAAACTAAAATCATTTTCAAGCCATTACCTGCAGATGATCCCAAACAGCGTAAGCCGGATATAACCAAAGCCAGGGAGTTACTTGGCTGGGAGCCAAAAGTTGACAGGGCAACAGGATTGAAAATAACTTACGATTATTTCAAATCTTTACCACCAGAAGAACTGGTAAAGCAACCCAAAGAATTCGTAAGCAGATGAAAAAAATATTGATAACAGGAGGTGCTGGCTTTATAGGTTCTCATGTAGTACGGCTGTTTGTTGATAAATATCCTGATTATCAGATTACAAATCTGGATGCGCTTACCTACGCTGGAAATCTGGAGAACCTGCTCGACATAGCACAAGCTTCCAATTATAGTTTTGTAAAGGGTGATATTACGGATGAAAACTTCATTGACAACCTTTTCAGCAGCCAGCATTTCGATGCGGTAATACATCTTGCTGCAGAAAGTCATGTGGACCGTTCCATCATGGATCCCCTCTCTTTCGTAAAGACGAATATCCTGGGAACTGCAGTACTCTTGAATGCTGCCAAAAAGCATTGGCATGGTCAGTCTGGTAAGCTTTTCTACCATGTATCAACTGATGAAGTTTATGGCTCACTTGGGGAAACAGGTTTTTTCACAGAAGAGACATCGTATGATCCAAGGTCACCTTATTCTGCTTCCAAGGCGTCTTCCGATCACCTGGTTAAAGCGTATCACCACACATACCATTTACCGGTAGTAATATCCAATTGCTCCAATAATTACGGTTCACATCAGTTTCCGGAGAAACTCCTTCCACTGATGATCAACAATATAGTAAATTCCAAACCATTGCCTGTTTACGGTAAAGGAGATAACGTGCGAGACTGGTTATGGGTAGAAGATCATGCAAAAGCCATTGATGTCGTTTTTCATACCGGTAAACTGGGTGAGACATACAATATCGGAGGCTTCAATGAATGGAAGAATATCGATATTGTTCACTTGCTTTGTAAAATAATGGACAGAAAGCTCGGCAGGACTGAAGGAGAGAGTGCTAAGCTGATAACTTACGTGAAAGACAGGGCTGGTCATGATAAGCGGTATGCCATAGATGCAACAAAAATCAACCAGGAGTTAGGCTGGAAGCCGTCTCTGCAATTTGAAGAAGGGCTGGAGAAAACAATTG
>JBILSG010000063.1:0-9571 GCA_044372235.1 Chitinophagaceae bacterium | reverse complement strand
GATGTTCGTTAGTCTGCTATATGACATACATCAGCAGCAACAACTGGCTTCAGCAGTAACTTCATGAAAACTAAAATATGACGGGAGAATTGAATGAAACACAAATCAACAATATACTTTGTAGCCAGGCTGTAGGCAGAATTGCCTGTTGTGATGGCAAACATCCATACATCGTTCCGGTAACCTACTCATATGACGGAGAACATATTTTTGCCCAGTCTTATGAAGGCCGGAAGATGGAGATGATGAGAAAAAATCCGAATGTTTGTTTTCAGGTAGATATATCAACAGATATTTTTAACTGGCAAAGTGTATTAATTTTCGGTCAATTTGAAGAAATCAATGAGGATGACATTCCTGAAACAAGAGAAAGTCATTTTTCAAAGATTATGCCACTGATGACAGGCTCAAGAATTCACGAACATGAACATTCTGAAAGAGCAGACAACACATTGAGCGACAAATCAAGAATTAAGCCAATTATGTTCAGGATCAATATCAATGAAAAAATGGGACGATTTGAAAAGCGATAAAGAATCTACTTGAATTGCTTTTAGTTCAATTATTAAGTATTTTTACTTAAATTAAGTATTAATAACTACATCATTTGACCCTTTTTAATTGAAATGCAGTTCAAAAGACTCAATAACATGACAGGCTCCGATCCAATGCTAAACCGCAGGATTGTGTCTATTTATATCAATGAATTTGAGATTCTCAGAACAGCTGTCCTTGAGTTACCGCAGGCAGAAAATACAGATCTCATCATTGCGGCATTGCACAAAATAAAACCAGGGATGGTCATTTTTGAACATGCTGATGTCCTTCCAAAATTTGAAGCTGTTATCCACAGAAAAAAGAATAATGAAGCAATACAAAAAGAGGATGCTGATATTGCGGAAATACTAATGCTAACAGAAAAGAATTTAAACCACCTTAAAACTTATCTGAAATCATTAAGTTAACTGCGCATACCATTATTGCCATAAAATTTATTGTATGCCTCAACCCTGTTATTGACATGTAATTTTTTGTAAATATGATATACATGCTTTCTAACAGTTTCTGTTGAAATATGAAGGTCCATTCCAATTTCTTTGTATAGCATACCCTTAACAAGCCTGTCCAGGATTTCAAATTCCCTGTTGCTCAGGCTTTCAACCAGCGGGTCTCTGGACTGCTCTTTTTTTCTGAAACTCGAAACTACTTTTGCTGCAATTTGCCTGGTCATGGGCGCACCACCATTCACTAATTCACGAATGGACTCAAGTAATTCGAGTGGTTTTGTCTGCTTAAGCATATAACCATTGGCACCTGCCGCCAGAGCATCAAATACATTCTCATTATCCTCATAAATTGTGCAAACCATGAATTTAACCTTCGGGCAAAGCCCTTTTAAAATACCGATGGCTTCTATACCACTCATTGTGCCCAGATTGATGTCCATCAGCACAACATCCGGAGGATTATTGGGTATATTTTTTACTGCTTCTTCTGCGCAATCAAAAATGGAAGTAATAGAAAACCCAGTTGAATTTGAAAGGATTTCCTGCAATGCCATCCGCATAAACTGATTGTCTTCAACAATGGTAACTTTGATGTCTGATTGGTGGTTTTTCATTTAGGTTTAAAAAAAACGTTAATGATTAACTTTTATAGTTCTACATGTATTACGCTAAGCGTGCCTAAACAGGCGCATAAATTAAAAATTTTTCTTCAAAAAATGACTCCTCGAAGAAATCAGCAACTGAAACCTGATGGGGCCGCAGTCCTGATTCAAAAATCTCCTGAGTAAGATCTCCTCCCTTAAGGCAAATTAATCCATTTTTAAACTCTTCCAGTTTTCGTTCTTTCCGCAACAAAGGTTTTGTCCATCTCCAAAGGTCTTTCAAGGGAGCCACAGCCCTGGAAACTGCAAAATCAAATTGCCTACCCTTGATATCTTCTGCTCTGGTATGCTGAAAAGTTACGTTAGTGATAGATAACTCAGTGGCAGCAGCCTCTACTACTTTTAACTTTTTTGCAATCGAATCAACAAGATGAAACTGCACATCAGGAAAAAAAATGGCAAGTGGAATACCAGGAAATCCACCACCCGTTCCTATATCAATTATTTCCATACCTGACCGGAAGGGAAACTGAGCAGCTATTGCAAGTGCATGCAATACATGTCTTTCATACAGAGAATCAATATCTTTTCTTGATATGACATTGATTTTCTGATTCCATGTTTCATACAAATCTCCAAGTGCACTAAACTGATTTATCTGATTTTCACTAAAATCATTGAAATATTTCAAAATCAGCTCCATGTCTTTCTGGGTTTTTTCCATAAGGATGAAAGAAATAAAGTGTAATAAAAAAACATCCAGATATCCCACAAAATGAAAAAAGGAAATAAATCTGTTTCCCCAAGTTTCTTCATGGCCCTATACAGAATGACAGACTGAACCAATAATTTTAAGAACAAAATTCCTAAAGTCCACTGCCAGTAAAAACTTAAAACAGACCAGATAAAAAATGGATAAAACAAAACCTGCGTTACCATGTATGCACCAAGTACTAACTTATGTTTGGGCTTATAATACCTACCCGTTGAATTATGCCTCTTTTTTTGAAGATACCAGTTCTTCCATTTCGTAGGGGGCGTTGAATAGGTAAAAGCATCCTTGTCGATTACAACAGCAGTATTTTTTTTATGCGCACTGGCGTTAATGAACAAATCATCATCACCACCAGGCAAATGATGATGCGATGCGAATCCTTTTTGCTGGTAAAAAAGTCCTTTTTTATAGGCTAGATTTCTGCCTACACCCATATATGGCATGCCACCCAGAGCCATGGAGAGATATTGCAAAGCTGTATGAAAAGACTCAAACCTAACTAGGAAATTAAGTAGCCCCCCTCGCTTTTTGTATCCCCCATATCCCAAAACAATTTCAATACCCTCAGTAAAAGCGGACTGCATTTTTTCAATCCAGTTTTCAGATGCTGGAATACAGTCTGCATCTGTTAACAATAGAACTTCATGCTTGGCCGATTTAATACCTATTGATAAAGGAAATTTCTTACCGGGAATATGCATAGCCTCTTGTTTCAGCTCCACAAGATGTAACTGTTTGAAAGCCTTATATAACCCATCCAGCAGGTATTTGGTATCATCTCTGGAGTTGTCGTTTACAACAACAATCTCATGAGAACTTTTGTAAGCCTGAGCAAGAACTCCCGGCATATTGGCTTCTATTTCATCTGCTTCATCCCTTGCACAAATAACAACACTTACAGCTTGCTGTCTTGTCACATCACTTACTTTTGGTTTGTGAAATGCAAGAAGCCTGAAATAACGTAAATAAAAAAACAACTGAATCAGTGTAGTCAGTGAAAATGCAATCAATGGGATCCAATCAATGATGTCCATGGGTACAAAGATACAATATCTTTGTACCCATGAACTATACTCAATGCTTGGAATACTTATATGCTAAACTTCCTATGTTTAGCAGAACAGGTCCTGCAGCTCTTAAAATGGACCTATCCAACACTTTAGCTATATGCAAAGTACTGGATAACCCTGAAAAAAAATTTAAATGCATTCACATTGCCGGCACAAATGGCAAGGGATCTGTCAGCCACATGCTTGCTTCAATATTCCAGGCATCCGGATACAAGACTGGTTTGTATACCTCTCCACACCTGACAGACTTCAGGGAAAGAATCAGGATTAACGGCCAAATGATTCCTGAAAACCGGATTGTATCATTTACAGAGTCTATGATTCCGGTAATTGAGTCCATTTCACCGTCTTTTTTTGAGCTAACCGTCGGCATGGCATTTCAATACTTTGCAGAAGAAAATGTAGAAATTGCCATTATAGAAACTGGTCTGGGAGGCAGGTTAGATAGCACAAACGTCGTTACACCGGAACTGAGCATCATTACAAATATTGGATTTGACCATGTTGCACTGCTTGGAAACACACTTCCTCTGATAGCAAATGAAAAAGCAGGAATCATCAAAGAAGGGATTCCTGCCCTGATTGGCGAAAAGTCAATGGATACAGAGGCTGTCTTCCGACTTAAAGCGAAAAACATGCAAGCAGACCTCTATTTCGCAGACGATATGGCAACAATTAAAGCTGCTGAACAGGAAATCGACAGGCTTGTGGTTGAACTCACAGATAATACACTTGAAAAAACGCTCAGGCTTCAGACAGACCTTGCAGGAGTTTACCAAAAAGAAAATATCAAAACCGTTTATGCGGCAATCCAACTCCTTAAAAAATCAGGTTGGAATATCCCTGATCAGAGCTTAAAACAAGGTTTACAACAGGTCATCAGGCTCACTGGATTACACGGCAGATGGGAATTGTTGCACAAAAATCCATTCATTGTTGCAGATGTTGCTCATAACGCGGATGGCATCAAAAAACTGATGGTTCAAATATCCACCACTGCATACAATAAGCTATTTATTATCCTGGGATTATCTGCAGACAAGGATACTGCTGCCATCCTCCAGCTATTACCCAAAAATGCATTTTATTTCTATACCCAGGCGTCAATTCCAAGAGCCATGTCATGCCAGGATTTAAAGGAACTGGCTGACTCTTTTGGACTCACGGGATATATTGCAGCACATGTGAATCTGGCAATAGAATTAAGCCTGGAAAAAGCTGAAAAACATGACCTGATTGTTATTTGCGGAAGTGTTTTTATTGTTGGTGAAATTGACAGAAAAAGACTCAGTCAATAATGCAAATGGCCCAACTTATGTAAAGCATGCAGTAATGCCGTTACATGCATACTTTGGTATATCTGTCCTGTCTTAAGCAACTCCTTTACTTCTTCAACGGTAAGAAAATGGAGTTCAATTTCTTCATTGGGATCAAGTTTCTGTTCGGAAACTTGATCACCTCCCGATGCCAGAAAAAAATGCATCCAGTTGTTATGCGTAGATGGATTGGCAGAAGTCTTCCCGAGGTATTCCAGCTTACTGAACTGAAATCCAGTCTCTTCCAGCAATTCTCGAGAAATGGCATCTTCCAGGCTTCGGTCTTCCGGATCAACACATCCGCCAGGTATTTCCATCATGGGAAGTCCGGCCGCATGTCGGTATTGCCTTTCAAAGATGAACTTTCCATCCGCTGTCAGGGCAACTGCAGTAACCCAATCCGGAAATTCATAAACATAGTAGGGATCAACAAGGCTTCCATTCTGTTTTTCACAAGTATCTTTTCTGACAGTGAACCAGAGATCTCTGAACAGGTATTCTGACTTAAGTAACTTCCACAGCATACAACTTATTTAACCCCTCTGATTAATGCTCTGCGTATGTAAGGGGGCTTGAGCTTTTTGTCATAATAGAAAATCATATACCCCTGAGATGGAGTTACCTTAAACCCCGAAACATTGAGAAAGTCTGTAAATTCAGACTCATCATCATGCTGGTGATAAGTACATAGGGCAATTCTCAGATTTGCCCGATTATGCAAAATCTGCTTAAACCCTTTCAACAAGGGGCGCTCTCCCCCATCAACGTCAATTTTCAAAAATGTCACTTCCTTGTCCCGAAAAAAAACATCCCCTGAACAATGGCGTTCATCATTGCTGTCTGAAACGAACTTT
Source organism: Chitinophagaceae bacterium (assembly GCA_044372235.1). Classification (GTDB taxonomy): domain Bacteria; phylum Bacteroidota; class Bacteroidia; order Chitinophagales; family Chitinophagaceae; genus Pollutibacter. The sequence goes on along the minus strand of JBILSG010000063.1, from coordinate 3,947 downwards.
GGAATTATTTCAACTTTATCTTTCCAGGGAGCAAAAGTGCACTGCAAGGCTTCGATCCATTCCGGATCACATTCAAACAGGTAAATCTTACTGACCTTATCAACAATAGCCAGTGCGAAGTTCCCTTCAGCAGCACCAAAATCTGCAACTACATCAGTTTTACTCAGGTTAAATGTTGAAGTAAGGTACCTGTGCGGACTGGCTTCATCCTGCTCAAGTGTCAGGTCATGAAACGACCTTCTAATTCTGTCTGCGGTCCACCTCCGTTTAAAATACAACCGCTTGTCTTCCATAAGCACATACTTCAACCCATTTTGATCATCCATGTACACTGTTATATCCTCTTTTTTGTATTTGGATATGAAGGAATAAGGAAAAATGCCGACGCCATTGGTGCGCACAAATTCCGCAACCTGCTGCACTTCGCTGTCGTTAGCAAATGTAGGATGAGAAAGGAAAGCAGGGATTCGTTTTCTCAAGGAAGACAGCAGCATAGCTGTTCTCAATGGCTTGGGAACCAAGGCCCTGTATAGCAAGGAGGATGTAAATGGCATATCAGATTTTAACGATGGACTTCACCTGTTGAATTACCTGGTTCTGCAAACGTACATAATAGATACCAGCCGGCAAATGCTCTCCATCAAAATCCACTTTGTATGTGCCCGGATTAAATTCCCTGTCTGTAAGTATTCTGACCAGTCTGCCGGCGCCATCAAGAACCTGTAGGAGTGTATGCCCACCCATTGTCTTAAACTGAATACCCACAGACTTATGAAATGGATTGGGGAATGCCACAATCAATTGATCTGCATTCCCAACAGGATTAAGTACGGAACAGGTGCCAACTCTGGTCAATGGCAGGTCCTGAAAATTTTTCAACATCACGGTATTCAACATCCCAGAATCCACACACAACCAATTTGATAGAATACTGGCATAAACACTCCTGAAATCATACTGGTAAGGAATATTATCACCTACTGTTGCAGCTGATGGGATTGTTGGATTATTCCCTGAAATTCCTCCTTCAACTTTTGCACCGAAAACGAAAAGTGGGGCTGCCGCGCCATGGTCTGTTCCACTGGAACCATTGCTCAGTATTCTCCGTCCGAATTCAGAAAAAGTCATGCCCACAACCCTGTCTTCAACACCCAGTAATCTAATGTCGTCCATGAATGCCTTGATAGCAGCACTTACATTACCCAATAGCCTGGCATGTGTTCCTGTTGAAGTATCGCTGGTAGTCACCTGATTGGAATGGGTATCAAACCCTCCATAGTTTACCATATAAATCTTGGTCTTCAAACCGCCTTTTATAAGTCTCGCAACAATTTTAAGCTGATCTGCCAGAGAATTACCGGTAGGATAAACCCCTTGTGAGGTGACCTTTGAATTTGCTGTTTTGATAACCTCACCAAACTTCTGCGTCTGTCGGGACATCTCCCTGATATAAGTCAGCTCATTCCCTGCAAGTGAATTTGGAACAGGATCCTGCTGATTGTTCACTAGACTGTAAAAAGAAGCAGGATTAGATATGCTCACTCCCATGGGTTGAATTGGCCCCTGCAGGGTCAACGAAGTAACAGACCCAATCTGAACTGCCAGTGGATCTGGCATGGTTGAATTGGGATAACCTGCTGGAAAACCCGGATAGAGTTCATCCAGAAAACGGCCCATCCAGCCTGAGTTTAAGACCTGCTTGCTGTCTGAGGCAGTCATCCAGATATCAGTTGCACGAAAGTGAGAAAAATTAGGCTGGGGATAGCCTACAGCCTGAACAATATGCAACTTACCATCATTGAATAGCTGTTGCATCCCTGTCATAGCCGGATGGAGACCAACCTTATCATATCCATTTAACTTCAGAACTTTGGATTGGTCGATAAAAATATTTTTACGGGCATTGACATACCTGCTGAAGTTGTCAAGCGGGATAACTGTATTCAAACCATCATTTCCCCCATTCAATTGTACGATTACAAAAACCCTGTCGTTATCGCCTGGCGGCAATAGCATATTGTTTAGAAAGGTATGTCCTTTGTCATAAGCTCTGAAACCCATTCCCTGTACAAATGAAGGGACCATGATTCCGGCCGGAGCAATGTTCTGAATGAATTTTCTCCTTTGCATGCTGATGGATTAACAGAGTTGATATTCGGGTAAATCAACCAGGTATTTAATGAGTGTGGTTATGGCAGTTGTTACGTGCTTTGTGTTGGCAGCTTGCGAAGGTGCAGCTACGTAGGTGTCCCATGCTGTGGTCCAGTAATAATCCTCAGCCTGCCCCGCCAAAAGAATATCCCGCTTCAGTTGGGCCTTGTGGGATGAAGAAATATTAACGCCAAGCAGGTACTCACATAAATCATCTATCAGCTGATTGGGATCCCCAGGTGCCTTGCACAACTTAACCCAGGCGGCTCCATCAACAACTATCTTATATCCGCTAAAAGTATACCCGGTTGTTACCAGGGTATCGAGGTACTGTATCCTTTTGGGCAAAGTATCGGTATTGATCCAATATTTATAAAACCCAGGCTCCTGATAATAGGCTTTCCAACCGCTTACGTCTGGCGGTTCTCCTGGATTTTGCTGCAAATTATTGAGGTAGTTGATTACCTGATTCCAGAGACCGTATTGTATGGGGTACTGATCAGAGCCAGGGAACCTGACTTCCATCTCCCGGAAAAACCCAATGAGCATATCAACCGGACTTTTTATCTGACAGCCCCGGTTTTGCGGATCAAAGAAATGTGTACTTCCCAGCAATGCCCGCAATACAGGTTTGATTTCGTAATTATTTTTCCTGAAGATATCTGCCATTGGCACAATGATAGCAGATTCAATATCAGGAGTGATCGTATAGTGAACAAACCAGGTGTAAAGTCGTCTGCAGATGAACAGGGCAACCTCATTGTTTGCAAACAACATGTCGAGCATTTCATTGAGCTCCTGCTCACCGCCGGTAGCACCAGTTTTACCGGTGATTAGCCTGTTGCCATAAAATGCAGAAAATTGTTTACTTCCTGTATCATGTCTGTTCGCATCAAAAAAAGATGTCAAAGTAGTTGAATTGTTTCTCCATCCAGTCAAGATTCTTGCTGCAGCCTTGACGTCACCCTCGGTAAATGCTGAACCCGGACCTTTTCCAATAACAAAAAGCTCCTGAATTTCCCTGGCATAATTCTCATCAGGGGCTGTTTTATTGTTATTTTGTCCGTTTAGGTAAACAAGCATTGCCGGATCCAGGGTAACGAGTTTTACAAGATTCCTGAAATTTCCCAGGGCATTCGTTCTCAAAAGATTATGATGCTTGTAGATATACTGGGAATTACCAACATCATTCATTTCTGTGGAGAAATGATTGTGCCAGAAAAGGGTCATTTTTTCCCTGAGGGAATTACCCTGGTTAATCATTTGTCCAGCCCACCAGCGTTTGAAAGAAGTCCTTCTCAGAGAATGAATAGTCCCATCATTGTTTGGATCATTTACCCATGTTTGTCCGGCCAAAATCAAAGTATCCGGCGTAGCAGCAGACGAAGGGTTATATTCCTTTACCGGCGGCTCAGGCATTGAAGCGGAATCATCAAGCAGGAGGTTAAGTGCAGCAGACAGTCCAAGGGATTGAAACTGCTCTAAAGAAGACCTCGTTGCTCCAAACTGTGTTCTTTTCAAGAGATGTCTGGTTGCTGCTTCGTTCCAGTCGCCTGTAAAAAAATCTAGGCTAGGAGCCCATTGAAAGAGCCTTTCACTAGTCATGTTATCTGAAATTTATTACGTGTCAATTAGACCACACCAATTCAAACACCCCTGACTCACCATTAGGTACTCCGAGGGCTGATGCAGCTGCATTACTAATTCTCAGGAGCAATCCCTCGCTTTCTTTGCCGGGAGGAACAGCACCTAAAACTTTAGCATACAGTTGTTTTCCTGTATTCTTAGATGTGATT